>CAIYHK010000351.1 GCA_903925985.1 uncultured Actinomycetes bacterium | reverse complement strand
TTGCGCAAAGGCTGAACAACAGGTCCTGCGGCAATCAATGATTCTTTATTTGCGAGCGCGAGTCTCTTACCTGCCCGAAGTGTTGATTCCGTGAGTGGCAATCCAGCGAATCCAACCACTGCATTAACAACTACATCTGCGGCCTCAACTAAGTCAGTGATGTTTGACGAAACGGTCACCCCCGGCAACGCCGATGCAACACGATCAATCTCTGCAGGATTCGTAACTACTACGAGATCCGGGCGGAACTCCTTGGCCTGCTCAATTAAGACATCAGACGAAGAGTGCACGCTTAGCGCGGTAACACGAAATTGCTCGGACTCAGCCCGAACCACATCGAGTGTTTGAGTTCCTATGGAACCCGATGATCCCCCAACAGCTACTCGGACTTGGGCCATCCGAGGTCAGGAAACCCAGGGTTCAAGCACCACCGTCAGGTAGTACACCGATGGCAGCACGAACAAAAAGGCATCAAATCGATCAAGCACACCCCCATGGCCTGCGATCGAATTTCCGAAATCCTTAATGTCAAGATTGCGTTTAAACATCGACTCAACAAGATCACCAAGCGGAGCAGCTATTGCAATGACAATGCCGAGCAGCAGTTGTTCGCCAAGAGAGTTCCAGGTGTCGCTCTGAGATCCGATGATGATTGCAGCAAAGATTGTGGCGACTGCACCACCAATCAAACCTTCAACGGACTTATTTGGGCTGATCCATTCGCGCAGTTTCGTGCGCCCGATGGATTTACCTACAAATAGCGCTGCGGTGTCATTGGCAACCACACAAATCGCAACCAATAAGAGAGTGTCCGTGCCCGCATTGGCAAAGCCAGAGCCATCAGTCGATAGTCGCAAGATCAGTGAAGCGAAGGAACCTAATAGTCCGATCCAGATAATGCCCAAAGAAGTAATCGCGATGTTCGGCATCGGCCCAGACTGCACGCTGTCAGTACCCACAAAGCTGACCGCAGCGGCGACAAATGCAAGCATCATCACCAAAGGCAAAGTCCCATCGCCGAGCCAGTAAGCGGCTGCAGGCGCAGCAACACAAGCAACAGTGCCAATCAACGACGCGGGCCTGTAACCGCGTTCGGAAACTTTTGAATAGAACTCAACTGATGCGAGCCCGAGCGCGACGACTACGAATACGACGGCAGCGGCCGGCTTCCACAGCAACGCCGCCAGAAACACCGCTGCGATTACAAGACCGGCAGTAACTGCAGTTGGCATGTCACGATCGGATGTAGTTGCACGCGCAGGACGTCGAGTTTGACCGGTGCTACCACCTCGCTGCACGGGGCGGCGGCGCTCATCGGTGTAATCACCACCGATGGCTACTCGATCACGTTGCGCATACATCGCACCTGAAATATCGACGGCCTCGTCATCAAATACCGGCGGCGGCGTAACTGGCGCCGAAGCCGTGGGCTGATCCGAACCCGAATCACCAAAGAGTGGCCCATCTGCAGTGATGTCGCGTCTCACGGGACGCGAGTCGGCTGGGCGAATTTCAGTCCGAGTGGTGTCGTCACCCGCCCCAAACGAGGACCAAACATCAGTTTCGCCAGATGGTGCTTCGTCAATGAAACGTGGAAGTTCGCCGGTCGGCGGCTCACTCCAATGTGGCAATGGACCAGTATCGCTCTTGCCAAAAGAAATTGTCGGCTGCTCATCAGTGTCGGATTCGTTTGAAGCGCCAAAAGACACCGTTCCGAATTCATCACCGAAGTCAGTGCCATAACCACCACTCGGGTCACGGCCTTCATCTCGCCTGCGATCGTCACTCATATTTTGCTCCCTTCCAGGAGAGGTGAACGCTCGTTGAGCTCACACCTCAAGAAGTTCGTGTTCCTTGCGCGCCAGCGCCTTATCAATTGCTTCCACATGGTCATGTGTGATTTTTTCTAATTCTTTTTCTGCACGTTCAAGATCATCTTTGGAAATTTCGCCATCTTTCTCTGCGGTCTCAAGCGACTTGCGCGCATCTCGACGCACGTTGCGCACCGCGACTCGGCCTTCCTCTGACATATTCTTCACTACCTTCACATACTCTTTGCGTCGCTCTTCGGTGAGTGCAGGAAATGCAAGGCGAATCACAACCCCGTCATTGCTGGGATTAAGCCCAAGATCAGCTTCTTGGATTGCCTTTTCGATTGCGGTGATGGAACCCTTGTCGTGGGGCTTAACCACGAGCATGCGGGCTTCGGGTACTTGGAATCCGGCTAACTGCTGCAGTGGCACTTCGGAGCCGTAGTAATTGACCATCACGCGTTCGACAATCGCCGGAGTTGCGCGACCGGTGCGAACCGTCAAGAACTGATTCTGCACGTGGTCAATAGCGCGGTCCATCTTTTCGATGGCTTCCAGCAGGGTGTCGTCAATCACCCGACCAGCGTACCGATTTGTTCGCCCCGCAGAATGGACTTGATATTGCCCTCTCCCAACAAATCAAACACCACAATCGGGATTTTGTTGTCCATACAGAACGTGATCGCCGTTGAGTCCATGACTTTTAGACCCTTATTAATCACATCCAAGTGGGAAATGCGGTCAAAACGGGTGGCTTTGGGGTCAATTTTTGGATCCGCGGTGTAAACACCGTCAACACCCGAATGCGTTCCCTTCAGAATTGCATCGGCGTCGATCTCGGCGGCGCGTAAAGCTGCCGCTGTGTCGGTTGTGAAAAATGGATTTCCTGTTCCACCCGCAAGGATGACAACACGACCCTTTTCAAGATGACGCTCTGCACGACGACGAATGTACGGCTCTGCAACTTTGGGCATCTCAACTGCGGTCATCACCCGCGAGTGTTGACCCACTCGCTCCAACGCATCTTGAAGAGCAAGACCATTCATGACAGTGGCAATCATTCCCATGTAATCCGCTTGTGCCTGGTCCATACCTTGGCCGGCACCTTTGAGCCCGCGCCAAAAGTTGCCGCCACCGACAACGATTGCGATATCGACGCCTAGCTCTTCACGAGCTTCATGAATTTCAGTTGCAACCGTGTGCAACACATCGGAACTCAATCCAAAACCAGTGGGTTCAGCTAGAGCCTCACCCGACAACTTCAGAACCACCCTCTTCCAGTTGCGAGGCGATTCTGATTTGGTCATGTTGTCAGCCGATCTCCACTTGTGCGAACTTCACGATTTTTGCACTGCCGAGCACCTGGCTGACGGACTGCTTGTCATCTTTGGCGTAGGGCTGCTCAAGCAGACACACATCCTTGAAGAATCCACCGATTCGACCCTCAACGATCTTGGCAATTGCCGCCTCGGGCTTGCCTTCGTTGCGGGTGATGTTTTCCAATGTGACGCGCTCTTTTTCGATCACATCAGCTGGAACATCTTCGCGAGCTAGGTACTTCGGACGGGCAAATGCGATATGAACAGCGATGTCATGTGCGAGTTCTTCACTTGCACCACTCAGTTCGACGAGCACCGCGTTTACGCCACGACCACCCTGGATGTGCAGATATGAATCGAGAACATTCCCAGGAGCTGCTTCGAACCGAACGACTTCGCCGAGTTCAATCTTTTCCTTCAAGGTGATCTTCAGATCTTCAAGCTGTGCTGCACGCTCAGCCACTGCACCTTCGCCGTTGGCCCAAACCGCTTTAACTAGCGCTTCGGCTTCAGCCTTGAACTGGTCACTACCTGCAACAAAGTCAGTCTCTGACTTCAACTTCACGATCGCTCCAACTGGACAGTCGACATGAAGCGCGACCAATCCCTGAGTGTTTTCGCGATCGTCACGCTTAGCGCTAGCTGCAAGACCCTTTTCACGGAGCCACTGCTTGGCCTGCTCAAGATCGCCGCCAGACTCTTCAAGAGCCTTCTTGCAATCCATCATTCCTGCACCAGTTGACTGGCGCAGTGCTTGTACATCCTTGGCTGTGAAAGACATCGAGATCACGCCTCCGGAGTTGTTGCGCGGGACTCACGCTCGGCTTGTGCGGCTGCTGCCTGACGACGCGCATCGGCCTGAGCGGCTACAAACTCTGCTTCTTGCTCAGGAGTGCGTGTGGTTGGAGCGGCTGGCGCGGCAACGATTCCCTTCTTGGAAGCGATGTAGCGACCCTCGATTACGGCCTCACAGACGACACGCGCCATGAGCTCGTTGGCACGAATTGCGTCATCGTTACCGGGAATCGGGAAGTTAATTAGGTCTGGATCGACATTGGTGTCAACCACAGCAACAATCGGCAGACCAAGCTTGCGTGCTTCAGTCACTGCGATGTGTTCCTTCTTCGTGTCAAGGATGAACACTGCATCGGGCTTGCGGCCAAGACCACGGATACCCGAGAGGTTCTTTTGCAATTTGCCAAGCTCGCGACCAAGAAGCAGTGCTTCCTTTTTGGGCATTGCTTCGAAATCCCCAGACGCTTGCATGCGCTCGTATTCCTGCATCTTGCCTACACGCTTGGAGATCGTGTCGAAGTTGGTGAGCATGCCACCGAGCCAACGCTCGTTGATGTAGGGCATGCCGCACTTGTTTGCGTAATCGCGAATTGGGTCTTGCGCTTGCTTCTTGGTACCGATGAAAAGAATCGTTCCACCATTGGCGGCAAGGTCACGCACATAGGCGTAAGCGGTTTCAATGCGCTCGAGAGTTTGCTCGAGATCAATGATGTAAATGCCGTTGCGCTCACCAAAGATGAAACGCTTCATCTTTGGGTTCCAACGGCGGGTCTGGTGCCCGAAATGAACACCTGCTTCAAGCATCTGTCGCATACTGACGACGGCCATGTTGTTCTCCTCTCCTGCGGTTACCAGCACTGGTTCCGCGTCGAGACGACCGCAGGTTGGAACCCGTGCAAATTTTCGATCCAAAGGGTTTCGGACCGCTTGCAAGGCTACTTGAGGCACCCCCATCGCATGCAAAACACCGCCAATTGGGATTTAGGGCAACAGGATGGCCCGCCGGGGGTACATGAACGCAGGGTTATACGGGGTTTGCCCCTTGCGCAAAGACATAAAGAGGTTGTCTCCTGCGGTTCCAATGACAGCGCCCGGAAGCACGAAGTCACCGCGCTCCAGCGGAGATGCGGCGAGTCGACCAAAGGTGACTTTCCATCCGTCTCCTGTGCGCACCGTGACATACCGAACCCCCGCGACCACACCAGCGAAAAAAATGTGCCCGCCCACCACCGTGCGCACGGCCTCGCCCGGACGGGAATCAAAGACCACACCGCGTCGTCCCGCGCACCACTGACACTCGGGTTGCTTGTAAGTGGAAACAACAGGCCCAGGCACTGGCAACACTGTGGCCACTGGAAACACAAGACCCATTGACCAAGTGAGCAACCGCGGGACGGCGTTCATAAAAAAGGTTGCAATCAATTGCACTCCTTTGAAAATGCCAAAGCAGTTTGAATGATGAAAACACAACTTGAGTTGTGAACGGATCAACTGAGACCAACGGACCGGAGTCGCGCTCGCAGTTGCATCACCGCCTTGGCGTGAATCTGGGATGTGCGTGCCTCGGTTACACCGAGCACCTCACCGATTTCGGAAAGTGTAAGACCTTCGCTGTAATAAAGCACCATGACCGTACGTTCGCGTTCGGGAAGATTTCTGATTCCATCACGCATCGCCTCGCGCAATTCTTTTTCTTCGACCGATTTGTGTGGTGCGCCGTCATCGCTGGTCAAGACCACATGATCTAATGGACCAACATTGCCAGCAGCGGCTTCACTCAGTTGCTTTTGCAGGTCTTCGACTGTGATTTCGAGTTGCTCGGCGATTTCCTCTTCGGTTGGTGAACGGTGCAACTTGTGTTCAAGTTTCGAGATCGCATCCTCAATGGCGCGGGAGTTGGCGCGCACGGTGCGCGGCACCCAGTCGAGCGCCCGCAGTGAGTCGAGAATTGCTCCTCTAATCCGAGGCACCGCGAAAGTCTCAAACTTCACTCCAAACTCGGGTGAGAATCGATTGACGGCATCCATCAGCCCAAAAACTCCCGCGCTCACTAGATCATTGGTCTCAACACTGCGAGGCAAACCTGCAGCAAGGCGGCCAGCCACAAACTTCACCAACGATGAATAGTGGATTATGAGCCAATCCTTGGCTTCACCATCTTGTTGATCACGCCAGAGTTCCCAGGCGGTATCAATTGTGAGTCGAACTGGTTTAGGACTCATGCTCGCGGGTGAGCTTTCGAATACACCTGCTTCAGGCGTTCTTTACTGACATGCGTATATCGCTGCGTGGTCGAAACGTCAGTATGGCCGAGCAATTCCTGTACCACGCGCAAATCGGCGCCACCGTCTAGAAGATGTGTTGCAAACGTGTGCCGGAGAGCGTGTGGATGCGATCGTGACTGCCCTGCCCCTGCCAATCGAATGTCCATGCGTCGGCGCACGTCGCGCACCCCAATACGCGCACCCTTTGTGTTCAAAAACACCGCCTCTTCGCTTGCAACACTCTCAAGGAGTTCAGGGCGCAGTTTGAGCCACATCTTTAGTACCGATACGGCAGGGTCGCTCATTGGCACTCGGCGTTGCTTGTTCCCTTTCCCCCAGACAACCAAGGCTTGGGCCTTCATTTCGATGTCCGACAAATTGAGACCACAGACTTCGCTTACACGCAGACCACTTCCGTATAAGAGCTCGAACATCGCGGTGTCACGAACCTGTTTCCATTTCGGATCTTTGGAATCTTCATCACCCTGCAGCAAAGCATCGAGTTCATTGGGTTTGAGTACCTCGGGCAGGCGAGTTGCAGCACCAGTGATCTGAATTCCAACGGTTGGGTTCGATCCTTTACGTCGCGTGCGTTCGCGCCACAGGTAATACCGGCGTAGTGAAGCGAGTTTGCGGGCAATCGTGGTGCGGGTCCGCTTGAGTTGAGTTAGGTGGGCGATGTACTTGCGGACATGCCGACGGTCGACTTCAGCGGGCTTGGTGATTCCCTGCTCTTCAAGCCACTCAGCAAACCCCTCAAGATCGCGTTGGTACGCGGCGCGGGTGTTTTCAGACGCGCGCGTCAACGACGAAACAAACTCCGCGACCTCCCAGCCCATGCAATCACGGTATCCCCTGCACTACCGAGCGTGGGCGGTTTCGATCACATCTTCGGACTACCCATCGTGGTTACAGCAGTGGCTTGCCACCAACCACCCTCGTGGGCAACGAATCCCTGAACTTCAAGCCCGCCGAGGTGGCGAACTGCGGTGACGAGATCAAGACCGGATTGCGAAACTATTTGGTCAAGCGTGAGCGGACTTTGTGCAAGCAGCTGCAACAACTCTCCACTTGGACCTGTGGACTCAGCTGACGCCAACCTGGTTGGCAAGTGCGCAAGCCCCAGAGCAACCAAGACATCAGTGGCGTCAACACATGGCGCGCAACCTTCGGCAATGAGTCGATTTGTACCGATACTTGCCGGCGCCCCTGGGGCCCCTGGCACGGCAAGCACCTGCACTGAG
>CAIYHK010000350.1 GCA_903925985.1 uncultured Actinomycetes bacterium | reverse complement strand
TGGAAGTTCTCCACCGCCACCTTCACCACCAGCAGCCAAGCTTGCCGAGATCAACACATTCGTGTCGTCAACCGTTGAATGGGCATAAACATCAATTTCGCTATTGACGTCGCCCACTTCGAGGATGTCGGAAGTGTCATAGGCAATCCACTCACAGTTGTCACTAATCGCCGCGTTCTGCGCCGCATCGTAAACCTCATCGAAGTTTGTGCCGATACTTGCGCGACTCATTGTGACAGCACCATCTTGGTTGTACTCGTCGTAAGTTCCATCACCATCGGCATCTCGATCCACCCAATAGATGTCCTGTGCACTGTTGTAGTCATTCTCGAGATCGAAGTCTTCGAGTGTCTGAAATGCAACCATTCGGCCCGAACCACAGATTGCTGGAAGTAACGAGTTATTGCCAGCAAGCCCCTCTGAGCCATCCGGGTAGACGCTCAATCGAGTGATTGCTCCAGTGCTCAGCTTGACCACGAATACATCTGTGGCGTCGTTATCGTCGTCTACCACGAGGTTCGTGGCGTCAGATGAAAACACCCCCCACTCACCGTTGCTTGACACTTTGAAATACTCGATCGCCGCATCGGGTGTTACACCCAGCAGGCTTGTACCAGTTCGTACACCCGCTGCATTGGCAATCATTGGAGCCACTGTGGTTACCGCAACCGAAGCTGCGGCAACCATCAGGGCTGCTTTGAGTTTTGAATTCATTATTTTGTCCCGACCAATCGCTTAGAGCGAGTACTTGTTGTGACGGCAGAAGGAATCTGGATATCCGCCAGCGGCATCAGTCTGAGCTGAACGCAGTGGGATCAAACCGTAAAGGCGAATGATTCGCGTTGCAGCTCCACCCTTGCATAGGAATCCAACTTCGCCACCCTCGGCTGTGGGTCGTACACCAACTACTGCCAGTGCGTCATTGAACGACGGCAGAGTGGTTGATCCCGAAGCACCGCGGTATACGAGGTTGTACACGATGCGTGTACCCGCGTAACGAGCGGAGGTTTCATTGATCGTGCTTGGTGTTGGCAACAACGCTGTAGCTGCTTCTGTTGCACGGAAGCGGCCGAACTTCGCGCCGTTACGCTTGTCGACCTCAATGCCCGAAGCCTGGATGCGCCAGCGGCTGTAACCGTAGAAGCAAATTGCATCAGGCTTGTCAGCATCAGCAACTGCGTTGCAGTCGTGCTCCTGAACAGTTGGGAATATTGATCCAGGTGCGGAGCAGTTTGTGAAGCTTGCATCAGCGGCAGAGGCAAGGCCAATCAGCACCGTGGCAACGTCGGTTGCCGTACCCGAGCCTGGCTGCACGCGATAAGGCTTAATCGTATTGGCTTTATTCGCATCGGTGGCACCGAGCTCTTCCCAAGTTTGGAACTGTGGGGTGTTGGTGCCTGCATCACAGGTGTAAACCTGGGTCAGTTGCGACTTCAAAAGTGATGTCACACCATGAGTGTTGCCGGTGAAGTAGGTCCAGCCAATTGCGTCGAGCGCGAAGCCCCAAGTATCAAAAGAGGCCTGCTGTGCTCCAGATGGCGCACTCGATGAACGCGCGATGTCGAGACACCCTTCTGGGTTGTTGGTCTCATCAAGAGCCGCGGAACGACCAGCACCTGATCCGTTCGGCGCGACAAGTCCGAGTTCAATCTTCTCATTCACATCGTCAAAATCGCCGTCATCGTTTAGGTCGCGAATGTTGGCAAAAGTTGAAAACGTGTCATTTGTTACGTCAATCACACCGTTTGGTGACGTATTTCCTGAAGAAGAAGTTCCTTTATCCAATGCACCTTCTCCGCCGTAGAGGCGCTCCTGCTTGCAGTCGGCGTCACCGGGCACGAATGCACCTGTTGGCCAGCCCATGCGTGCTGCTGCAAGGTAGCCCCTTGTAGCAAGCTGTGCGGCGAGCTGCTCTGATCCACCAGCGAAGCTACCGGTGCCGTCAGCCAACGGAGTTCCACCAAGGTTTGCAGCCACGTGATGCAGCGGCGGAATGTTGACCACTCGATCGCGATCCTTGTTGCCCGACGACTGGTTATACGCAGTAGCGACTGCTTCCATCACGAGCGAGGTCGTATCAGATCCCGCCAGAGCAATCACCTTTGTGGACCCATTGTTTCCACCAGTTTCAGATGAGGTCGTAGCAGATGCTGCCCCTACCCCGATGAACAGCGGTGCTCCAATTGCCGCTGCGGTTGCGGCTGCCGCAACCTTTAGTTTGAGCTTTTTGAGTGACAAGGCTTTTCCTCCATTGAATGCGTGCTTGATGCAACGTGGTAATTCAACTTGATGAAGGTTGCGCGTTCTTGTTCCCTAGGTGAACACCAGTGAAACTCCCGTGAAAGAAAACGGAAAGTCCACTTAGAAATACGACGGCAAGATTCCGATTAACTGATTCGAAACTACGTAAAGCATCACCAACATCACGGGCGACACCATCGGCCATGCACTTCGTAAACCCCAACGATTGACCACCCAAATAGCTCCCGCAGTGGCCACAATCAAGAGCTGTAGCCAAACGAGCAAGCTTCCGGCATTTTGATGATTCATGTTGGCCCCAAGTTCATCAAGTGAAACCGGTGAGATCACACTCTTTAGGCCGACCGGGAATGTGGTTCCTTTCTCAGCTAAAGCGAGGACTGAAAGTCGTTTACTGGTACCAAAAGTGCTGGCAGAGGTGACTAAGCGGAGCGCATTACCTGCAGGCGCAAATGCTGCTGCATCCTCCCCACCAAAAGTGTCTTTCGAGGCGACACGATAAGTCGTGGTTCCCTGAGCACTTACAACCTGGATCTCATCGCCTGGCTCCAGGGAACCAATCTTTCCGAACACACCGCCAAAAGATGTGCGCCTGCCAATCAACACCGAAGTTCCGTATTGGCCAGGCAACGCCGAACTCCTAAGGTGACCCGCCCCACGTTGCAGGTCTCGAGAAGAAGTCCCTTCGACAACCACTTCGTCTACGTCGATGCTTGGGATTTTGATGATCGCTACAGGAGTTCCCTCTGCTATCGGGCTATCAACTGGTGCACCACCATTTTTCAGAGAGGACCGAAACTCTGCATAAAGCAGCCGTTGGGCACGATCATGCGAGATATCAGAAATGACAAATACATTCAGCATGAACCCAAAAATCAAAACCCCGATAGTTCCTGCACACCATTGCCAACGTCGGGAATTCATTTTTTTGGACCTTTTCGAATCCGTCCCCAGAACGCTCCAATAGAAGACATGATCCCACCTAGAAAGATAAACGGCACGGTCTGAAGGGATTGCCCACGAGGGAGGGTTTCAAGTGCGGGACGTCCGACTATCGCTGTCGGCGTGCTTGTAGTTGTCGTCGTGACTGGCGTGCTTGTAGTGGTTGTGGTGTCGTAGCTGCCGTAGTCGGTGGTGTCGGGGACATAGACGGTCGTTGAGGTTGTGGATGTAGTTGTGGAAGTTGTGGATTCAGGAATCAGATTGTCTTCGAGTGTCTCGACTACCTGCAAAGTCTGAGACTTCAAGTCATCTGGAAGCTCGACATAACCCGGAAGCAAGATGTCCTGTCCTACCCCAACTGCAAACTTCAAAAACGCCTGCAGGGACTCGTTTTTTTCATTGTCTATGCCTTTGGTTGGGACCATCATGTAGTCGACCTTCACCAATGGGTAAGCATCCTCGTTAGTGCTGGAAAAATCATTGACCTTCGTCCCATTGCGCAAGGACTGCATCGACTCATACCCAGCGAGAATTGACTCTTCTGTTGGCGCCACCGCTACTCCAGCTGCGTTAACGAGTTTTGCCGTCGGTAATCCAAATCTCTGTGCTGTAGGAAAATCGACTATGCCAATTAGCCCGATCTCGGTTGGATTGAGTGGAGTGGTGCCCGACGGCGAGATGCCGTAGAACATCTTCAACGCAACGTTTACTTGGCCCTGTCGGGGCAAGAAGTTTGCGGACTGTGCAACATTTTCGAAGATATCTCGCGGATATTCCAGACCGATATATGCATCATTTACTGGTTTGTTGTAAACGTCCTCATCAGCAAGGAACAGTGATGTGTCCTCATCACTGACCAGCCACGAAGTGACGATGTAGGAGTCAGAGTTTTTTTCTGCTCGCAACACTGGGTACTCAAGCCCGTTAAGGGGCAGCCTTACCCTCGCGTTTAGCCGGCGAAATTCGGGATCGGTAAATAGGTTCGTTACATCGGAATCAGTGATCAAACGCGCAACAAGGCGCGGGCTCAGAGTGAGATCCGTAACCGGCTCACCGGTCATAGGGTCTCGCATGTTTACAACTACTGCAACCGCAGTGAGATCTACTGGCGCGTATTCGAAATCCTCAATTTCGCTGTGCGTATCGAGTTCGTATTTGGAAGCAGCTAGACCCGTTACCCCACCGTCGACCAAACCAGCGAGAAAGTTCTCACGTCCAGTGTTGTCACCTCCAGTGGTGTAGTCGAGGACGATGGCATTGCGACCATCACATTTCTCGGCAGCCCATCTGTAAAAGAGTGTCGACGCCGATGCGGAGCCATCAAATCGGAGGTCAAAATCTGTCACCGGTGGGCAGTCAGCCACACTAGGCGCAAATTCCAATTCAACAATTGCGGCCGTTTGCGGCAAATCATCCGGGGGGATCGATGACTCGCCACTTTCGTAAATTAGAACCGAACATGGGTTACTTTCCGAGCAGTTGAGTGCAGGTAGCTGTGCTGCGGGCCGCACCTCAAATTGCACACTTCCCGTGCCGTCATCAAGTGTGCGGCCAAGTTTGCGATTTCCATTGGCAATTGCTGGATACGGATTAGCTGTGAAGCAGTCGGCAAGAGTTTGCGGATTGGCTATGCACTGCAGAACAACCGTTTGGTTGGAACCATCCTGGCCAGTGGGTCCAAATCCTGACCAATTGACCGTGATCACTTCGTTGTCAAGACCCTCAGTCTTTGAGGCAGATGCACTTCGAGTGGGGTCAAGGGCGGCGGTCCGAGGGATTGAAGCGTCCACAGTGCGGATGCCAATGAAGCCAACACCCATCAACGCGATGCCAAAGATAACCAGCGATCTTTGCAGCACTGAATGGGCATCACGAGAAGACGGCACGCGTAGTTTGTACCACCGCAGGACCTTGTTTTATAAGGCGAATCTTCTCATTTCATCTCACGTTCACCTTGCCATAACCATTGGGATAGGTGTCCGCTACCTCGGGTTGTTTGACTTGCAGTGTTCGCGAATCGGTCCGTGCGCGAACCCAAAGAGACAGTGCGAAAAGCGTGATTCCAACCCAAGAGCAAACTGAATCGGTCGTTCCAGAAGAACGCATTGAGATTGCCGTTCGTCGCGACGTCCCAGACCGCATCTACCGCGGAGTCGCAACCGCAGCCGGATTCACAACTCTTGCTCTAATGGCTCTCATTGGCGGCTTTTTGCTCTTCAGAGGCGCCTCCGCACTTCGCAAAGCAGGATTCTCGTTCCTGACCACCGAAATGTGGGCGCCTGACCAGGGCGGCGATTTCGGAATTGGTGCAGTGCTCCCCTACACGATTCAAATTTCGTTGGTTGCACTTTTCATTGCAGTACCGATCTCAATTGCAACAGCACTTTTCATCACGCAATATGCACCCACACGGATCCGTAGACCTCTCACCTCGTTGGTTGACCTACTTGCCGCAATTCCAAGTCTCATCTATGGCCTCTGGGGATTGTTCTACCTGCAGCCGCGACTGATCACCGTTGGAAAATGGATGGGCGACAACCTCGGCTGGATCCCACTCTTCAAGGCAAGTGGTCCAGCACCGCACTCAATCGGACAATTTGCGGCATCAACCTTCGTGGCAGGTGTTGTTGTCTCCTTGATGGTTATCCCGTTGTGCACATCGGTGATGCGTGAAGTCTTTGCCCAAGCTCCAATGGGTGAACAAGAAGCAGCACTCGCACTTGGCGGAACCAAATGGGGCGTGATTAGAGACGTGGTGTTGCCGTTTGGCCGCGGTGGCATTATCGGTGGCGCCATGCTGGGTCTTGGTCGGGCACTTGGTGAAACCATTGCCGTAACGCTGATCATCTCACCAATGTTCGTGCGTCAATTCTCAATCATGGAGCAAGGTAGCAACTCGATTGCAGCGCTGATTGCACTGAAGTTCAGCGAATCTAACGCCAATGGAATTTCAGCTCTCATGGCTGCGGGCCTCGCTCTGTTCTTGTTGACTCTGTTGGTAAATGCGATCGCTTCAGTGATCGTCGGCAAGGGCCGCTCCGGCGCGCAGACGGAGATCTGAAATGTCCGAGATTGTGGAAGAAAGAATCAAACCCCGACGGTTCAACCCAGATGAGGTTGCAACGGTGGCACTTTCGTTTGCCACAGCACTTGCCTCCACATGGCTTCTTCTCTACGTGCTTCTACCCTTTGATGGAGCTCTTGGTTTTTGGCTGATTACCTACATCGTTTTTATCGCTGTTGTGTTGATCAATTCCCGTCGTCGATTCGGAAAGATTGCATCACAAGACCTCGTGGCGAAGGTTGTTGTCTGGTCGAGTGCGTTACTCGTCCTTGTTCCGCTTGTGCTCGTTGTGTTCTACGTAATTGGCAAGGGCTACCACGCACTGCGCCCACGCTTCTTCACCGAAGATCAACGCTATGTGGGTGCTTTAAGTGATGCGACTGAAGGTGGCGGTGCTCACGCAATCATCGGCACACTGCAACAAGTTGGTCTTGCTGCGATGATTTCAATCCCACTTGGTGTGCTGTCAGCGGTATACCTGAATGAAGTCAAGGGTCGATTCGCTGGATTGCTACGCACGCTTACGGACGCGATGAGTGCTGTGCCTTCAATCGTCGCTGGATTGTTTATCTATGCATCGTGGATTCTCGCGCTCGGCCAACAACAGTCCGGTTTTGCGGGCGCTTTAGCGCTTTCCGTGCTCTTTTTGCCAACCGTCACACGAACTGCGGAAGTGGTTTTGCGCTTGGTCCCAGGTGGACTCCGCGAGGCATCACTCGCCCTCGGAGGAACTGACTGGCGCACAACGAGCACTGTTGTTCTCCCAACTTCGCGTTCGGGGCTCGCCACCGCTGTGATTCTTGGTATCGCCCGAGTCATCGGTGAAACCGCTCCACTTATTCTCACCGTAGGCGGTGCCTTCGTGGTTAACACCAACCCGTTTGGTGGCAAGCAAGATGCTTTACCGTTCTTTGTCTTTCGCTTAGTTCGCTTTCCACAAGAAGCACAGATTCAACGCGCGTGGACCGGAGCACTTGTGCTGCTGATCCTCGTACTCGTGTTGTTCGTGACCGCCCGCATGCTCGGCGGTCGTGGCCCAGATCACATCAGCAAGTTCAAACGCAAACGTCTACAGAAGAAAGGCTTGGCATGAGCACTATCAACACCCAATCCACAACATCAAACACTTCGCAAACTTCAAGTGGCGACCAGTCGATCATTCACTCTGCCGGCGAGGTCTTCATCGAATCCCCACGTGGGCTCTCGGCACGAAACGTGTCTTGTTGGTTCGGCGAGAAAAAAGTGCTCGAGGGTGTGAACCTTGTGATGCGACCACTTGAAGTGACAGCGCTAATTGGCCCGTCGGGATGTGGAAAGTCAACTTTCTTGCGCACATTGAATCGCATGCATGAACTTGTTCCCGGAGCAAGCCTTGCTGGTGAGATCCAACTCAACGGTGATGACATCTACCGCGGAGCAATGCCCCTTACCGAGGTGCGCCGCCACATCGGAATGGTGTTCCAAAAGCCAAACCCATTCCCAGCAATGACCATTGCCGAGAACGTACTTTCTGGACTGCGTCTCTCTGGGCTAAAGGTTGACCGCCACGAGCGTGACGACATTCTGGAGACTTCACTAAAGCGGGCCGGGCTTTGGAAGGAAGTCAAGGATCGCCTTGGTGAGCCAGGGCGTGCACTTTCTGGTGGTCAGCAACAGCGTCTATGTATTGCGCGCTCGCTCGCGGTGAAGCCTCAGGTGCTGTTGATGGACGAGCCCTGCTCAGCCCTGGACCCATCGTCAACTCGCCGCATTGAAGAGACGGTCCAAGAATTGAGTGACACAATCACGATTGTCATCGTTACCCACAACATGCAACAGGCTCAGCGTGTTTCTAAGTTCTGTGCTTTTTTCCTTGCTGAAGAAAACCAGCCTGGTCGCATTGTTGAAGCTGACCTCACTGCGAAAATTTTCACCACGCCGCGCGACGAGCGCACCAACGCGTACGTCAGCGGACATTTCGGATGACCAAGATGCGAGTCGGAAAACTCAGAATCCTGGCAGCGACAGGACTAATCGGTTTGTCCAGCATTGTCTCGGTGTCACCCGCCTCTGCTGCAGTCACAGTTGATGGTGCAGGTTCTACATGGAGCCAGATTGCTGTTGACCAGTGGCGCGCTGACGTTGCGCGCCAGGGCTTGACCATCAACTATCAGGGTGTTGGATCCACCTCGGGCCGCGTGTACTACTACCAATCCCAAGTTGACTTTGCGGTATCAGAAATTCCGTTTAACAACGACGGTGGTGTGAACGAAATTAGCGAAGCAGCCCGACGCCCGTATGCCTACTTGCCGATCGTTGCTGGTGGCACCGCGTTTATGTACAACCTCAAGATCAATGGAGCACAGGTGCGCAATTTGCAGCTGAGCCCAGCCACACTGGCAAAAATCTTCACTGGTGCAGTACGTAATTGGAACGATGCGAGCATCAAGGCAGATAATCCATCACTATCCCTGCCAAATCTTCCTATCAAAGTTGTAATTCGATCAGATGGCTCG
This sequence comes from uncultured Actinomycetes bacterium, assembly GCA_903925985.1. Lineage (GTDB taxonomy): Bacteria > Actinomycetota > Acidimicrobiia > Acidimicrobiales > Ilumatobacteraceae > CAIYHK01. The sequence continues at coordinate 1,384 of CAIYHK010000350.1, read as the reverse complement.
GGTACTTCTGCTCAGTTCACTGCATACATGAAGTCACAGACTCCAACCGAATGGAACACCTTCTGCGGTCTGGCGGGACTCGGCTCGAACTGTGTAGCAACTTCGCTTTATCCCAATCCGGGAAGCTTGAACTTTGCCGCACAGCAGTATTCAGACGGTGTGGCCAACTTTGTTGGTGCACCGTACAACGATGGCGCGATCACATACGTTGAGTATGGATACGCCAAAGAGCGTGGGTTCCCTGTTGTATCAATCAAGAACAAAGCGGGCAACTACGCACAGCCAACTGCACGTTCGGTTGCACTCGCCCTTACTGGGGCAACGTTGAATCCAGATGGCACTCAGGTTTTAACTGGCGTCTACAACAACAGCAATGCTGATGCTTATCCAGTCTCTAGCTACTCATACATGATTGTTCCGACAACAACCGCGGCACCATTTAGTGAAGAAAAAGGTGAAGCTCTTTCCAAGTTCATTGCTTACTTTGTTTGTGCGGGTCAGCAGAAGGCTGAACAGTTGGGATACTCCCCACTTCCGAAGAACCTTGTGCAGGCAGCCTTCACCGCGATGGCAAGGATTCCCGGTGCAGCACCGGCACCGAGCTTGTCGAGTTGTTCAAACCCAACTCTCACAGGTGACTTCATGTCTGGTGGCGAAGATGATGAAACCACTGACACAACCACACCTGGCAATACCACGCCAAGTACTAATCCAGATGGCACACCTAACACCACACCAGATGGGTCTGGAGGTGGCAATGGTGACACCACACCCAGCACCATCATCGACTCCGAAGGCAACGTAATTGAGATTGATACCAGTGGTTCGGGCTCTAGCGGCGGACAAGTGTCGTCAGCCATTGCATCTCCGATTGAGGTGCCACCACGAGAACACTCCACGCCTGTGATCATCTACATGCTTGTGTTGCTGTGCCTGATCGCAATTGTGGTGCTCCCACCAAGACTGATTGAACGCCTAGCGGCGAACAAGAATGTCAACGTAAAGTGATACTCATCAGAAAACGAATCATCGCCGCTGTAGTAACTGGCATGTTGTTGATTTTGCCTGCCTGCAGTGACTCGAACACCGCTGAAGAAACCTCCACGACTGTACAAAAAGGGCTCAATCCCCAGCTTCCTGGTGACATCAACCCAGTCCCCTACACAATGAACATGCTCGCTGGTATGGGCAACGTGCAGATAATGGTGACCGGATTAAAAGGGAACGCCTTCACCGTAGAAGATGCACCCGCTCGCGAACTAGAAGTCACCATTCAGTTTCGCAATGGGGCGCTCACGCCAGTGAAGATTGACAAGGATTCTTTCCGGGTATACACATCGGACCTCAACTCAGTCACGCCGTCAAACGATCCATTCGCAGAAGC
>CAIYHK010000349.1 GCA_903925985.1 uncultured Actinomycetes bacterium | reverse complement strand
GGTAACCAGTACTGCGCCAGCTGCGACTGCATGATCAGCAAGCCATGCATCAAAGTCTGGTCGGTATGCGGTTGCGCCGTTGTACGGCGGCGCCCCCCAATTTTGTGATCGAAAGTCAATCGTCAGTGCCTGTGTGTCTGTGAGCAACATTGTTGAGCGCCGAGTGACCCAGCGCTGAATCGGTGCCTCTTCCCACCAATTCGGGATCAACTCATCAAGAATGCGCGGGTACACAACTCCGCCGTACATATTTTTTGATCCAGCAAATGGTCCGCGTTCAATCAGCGCCACCCGTTTGCCTGCACGCGCGAGAACAATTGCCGCACACGAACCCGCCGGGCCAGCACCGACAACGATGGCGTCGAAGTCCGTACTCATGCTGCGCCAGCGTTTCTGCCGAGCCGTTGTTCCAGCTCTGCAACTACAGCATTGGCATCACAAACAATTGCAAGGTCAGACATTTGCATCATCGGACAATGTGGATCGGTATTCACACTGATCACATGATCGGGTTGACCAAGTCCACTGGTGTGTTGAACAGCACCAGAAACTCCAAAGGCAATGTACAAATCTGGATCAACTACAACGCCGGTGGTACCAATTTGGCGTGAGTGACCTACCCAGCCTCGGTCTGTCACCACACGTGTGGCTCCCATTGAGGCTCCAAGTTCGGCGGCGATGTTTCCGAGTTGGCCAAACACTGCTTCGTCGAGGAGTCCTGCACCGCCTCCAAAAATTCTTTTTGCCTCGGCAAGATCCATCGTTGCTGCGTCAGGCTCGCGTTCGTCAACAAACGCGACATCATTTCCATCACCGAGTTGTAACTCAATCGCCTTTATCCGTAGTGAACCATCTACCGGTACGGGGGAGTGGAGTCCTGGCATCACACTCACCACACAATGACCAGATGTTCGAACGAGCTCCATTGCAAGCCCACCCCAACGCGCCATTTGGATTTCGAGTTCACCATCGTGGTTCTTGATCTCTGCTACTGAGCCGAAGTAGGCGCATCCACTCGCAGCCGCTATCCGCGGGGCAAGGTCGCGACCATCTGGACAGCCAGGCAAAACGATGATCTCGTCGCCGATGTGCTGGTGGAGAGCAGCACTCCATGCGTCGGGGCGAAATTTTCCTACCTCCGCGCAATGGACTTCTTGAACCAAACCGTCAAGCTCATTTGCCGCGGCTTGGGTACCTTCCCCAATTAACAGAATGCCACCCTGGCCATATTCAGAGGCGACTTCAGCGCCTCCAGCGGGCAACCTTCCACCCCGAACAGGTACAACTACGAACACACCTCAACGCTAGTAGGCAAGGCACGAAATGCCCGAGGTCAACGGGGTCGGTTGTGGCGGATGTATCTAATGACCTCGATAATCACGGTTATCGATATGGCGGTCAGGAAAGCGACGATAAACGCAAGTGTGTGGTTGTCCTCAAAGGCTTTGCCACCGAAGTACCCAAGTGTTGCGGCATAACTTGCCCAAATCACCGAGGCAACACCAATCCAACGCGCAAACCAACGGTGTTCTTGTTCGGTTGTGCCACAACTGATCGTGAGAATCGTACGCCCCCCGGGAATGAAGCGCCCAGTGATGAGTAGTAAGCCACCGCGTTGTTCAATCTGGTTATGCGCCCATTGAAGGCGTTGCCGCCCCTTTTCAGTGCGGTCGTAGCGACGGTGGATGCGTTCACTAAATGAGCGACCAATGAGATAGGCGATGTTGTCGCCGGAGAAGGCTCCACATGCGCCTGCAGCAATCACGAGTGGTAGGAACAGCTTGCCATCTTCTGCGCCACCTGCACCAGCGGCAACACCACCGATGATCACCATCGTCTCACTTGGTACAACTGGGAAAACAGCGTCTAATAACGCGATTGAAAAAATAATCAAGTAAAAGGTTGGATCGGATGAAAACTCCTTCAGCCAATCGAAGAAGTCATTAACAAGTGCGAGCATCAAAGACCTACAACCGTGAACCGGCTCGCTCGCCATCGACAACAGCGGCGTGTGCGCGGCGTGGTGCTACACAATCACCGACTCGCTCGACACTCACTCCTTGTGTCTGCAATTCGTGATACAGCCATTCAACGGGAGAGGCATGTGTAGCGAGTACCACCCAGTCAGGTGTACGTGTTTTGTTTTCTCCGGTTGGGTGATGAAGCAAAGTGAGTTCGCGACCAGCGAGGTTCATCGGCACGAGATCAGTGCTTTGTACGATGCCTTTTCCAATTGCCCGAATCCACCAGTTCTCCATATCAAGAGTGATGCCAAGGTCTTGTCCAACAACCATGCCAGGTGTAATGACTTCAACATTGCAGCCACGGTCGGCGAGCAATTCAGCCACAGAGGTTGCGTGGTGGAATCCAAGTTCATCAATCACCACAACATCACCGAAGGGCTCAGCACCGCCTTCAATTACTTCGCGGCAGTCCGCGACACCGATTTGGCAGTCTTCGGCGACCCACCACGGGCGTTGGGGCTCTGATCCAGTAGCAACAATCACATGGTCGGGGCGTTTTTCCGAAACTAGGCCGGGCCAGACACCAACACCGAATGTGAATTGCACGCCGAGCCTCTCGCATTCATTCATTTGATTGCGAATGATGTCGCCAAACTCAGCACGGTTCGGAACCGATGCGGCAATTCGAACTTGTCCGCCGGGCGCATCCTTTTGTTCGTAAACATGGACGCTGTGACCATTACGAGCTGCGGCAATTGCGGCCTGTAGGCCTGCTGGGCCGGCTCCGACAACCATCACATTTTTTGGTTTTGTCGTTAACCGCACGTGGCCGTTGGATTCCCACTCGCTCTCGCGTCCCGTGCGGGGATTCTCAATGCAGCCCAACCATCGATTGAGGCCCATTCTGCCGACACACTCTTGGTTGCACGACAAGCAAAGCCGAATGTCGTCGGTAGCACCTGCACGCGATTTCGCGGCGAAGTCCGGATCGGCAATTTGGCCGCGGACTACACCGACCAGATCGCACTGACCTTCGGCTAGTGCGCGCTCGGCCTGAAGTGGATCCTTGAATCGCCCAACACCAACCACGGGAAGATCAACTGCTTTACGAATTGCGGAAGGGATGAACATTGCATAGCCCGGAGGAATATGCATTGAAGCTTCGATCATGAACAAGCTTGCGGTGGCTACACCAATTGAAGTGTTGATGTAGTCAACGCGTCCTGTCGCTTCAACCAATTTCGCTACTTCGACGGCTTCATCGATGGTGGTGCCGCCTTCAATGAGTTCGTCACCACAAAGTCTCACGCCAAGTGCCATCGTGGGGCCAATCACGCGTCGAACTGCGGCAACAATTTCAATGAGAATACGAGCACGATTTTCTAGAGAGCCACCATATTCATCTGTTCGGAAGTTGGTTGCTGGTGATAGAAAGCCACGAACGATTGATGAGTGACTGCATTGCAATTCAATGCCATCAAATCCACCTTCGGCACAGTGTCCGGCGACTAACGCATACCCTGCAATTACTTCTTCAATTTCTGCATGAGTAATTCCCTTGGCAACCTCACGGAATAGTGGATCGGCGACTGGACTCGGAGCCCAAACGGGCAACCGACTGAACATGCTCGATGCTTGACCACCGTTGTGATTGATCTGGGCGAAAATTGGTACACCGTGTTTGTGGACTGCCGAGGTGATCTTGCGGTAGCCAGGAATTACGTCACGGTGAAAGCCGTGGATGAGTTTTTCGTAAGGCCAGTCGGTTGGGTGAGTGCTGTGTTCTTCAGTGATGATGAGGCCAGCACCACCCGCAGCGCGCGCTTCGTAATATGCAGCGTGCTGATCAGTTGGCTTGCCATTGCGCGCATAGTTGGTGAGGTGCGCAGAGAAGACGATCCGGTTGCGTGCAGTTACCGGCCCGAGTTGGAGCGGGGTCCACAGATACTTGTACGCCACGCCTAAAGGTTAGGACTTGTCGTGCTTGAGTCCATGTTCGGCCCCCGCCAAAAGGCGACGAATATTCTCAGCGTGGCGGGCAATGATGAGTGTGCAAACCGCAACTACGCCAATGATCTCCCAGGCCGTGCCACCACGGAGCCCGATTCCCAATGGAACAAGTAGCACGGCGACTATGGACGCAACTGAAGATTTGCCAGTCGTGCGTGAGATGACAAACCAGGTTGCGATCACAATTACTGACACGAGCGGTGCCACGGCTAACACGACCCCAGCGCCAGTGGCCACACCTTTGCCACCTTTTAAGCGATTGGTAAGCGGAAAAATGTGGCCGACCACCGCTGCAAAACCGCAGATATATGCTCCCAGCCGGCCATCCGCCAAGGCGCCAACTCCAGCGGCAGCGATTCCTTTGGCGCCATCCATGGCGAATACCACGACACCGGCTTTCCATCCGAGTAGGCGAGTGATGTTTGAAGCTCCTGGGTTGCCTGAGCCTTCTGCGTGAACGTTTACTCCGGATCGTCGCGCCACGATGGCAGCGCTTGGAAACAAACCGAGTGAATAGCCAGCAACGATTGCGATTAGCGCCAAAGGCAATGACTCAGCGCCGACAGCGAGAGTCACCTGACTCCAATCGAAACAGCGGCGCGTCGGGCTTCAAGCACTGACTCCATAATTGTCCGTGGAGCAACGCAATCACCGACCATTTGGCTGGCACCCTTTATCGGCGCGGTGGGCAGGCGGAACCCGCAATCCACCAGAGCCACGCAAGAAACGGTGTGCTCCTCGCCAGAAAACTTGTTTTCGATCAGAACACTGCTTGCCGTAACCATTCTCAGCAATGCACGGCGCTCAACGCGCACTCCCTTTTGTGCAAGGCGTGAGTTTGCAGGGGCAAGGTCACCACTTCGAGATAGCTCATTGCCAGCGATGTTGTCTTGTGTAATCAGAATTGCTCGCGGACCGAGTTCCTCGGCCAAGGCGATGGCAATCGGACCACCGATTGGATCAAAGATTGCTATCTCACCATTGGCGGGAAGAGCGACCCTACCCATTCGAAGGTCTTCAACATTGATCACGTTGGCCCCGACATCAGTTCTGTATTGGCGCACTCCCGGCTGCCCACCTGTTGCTTGAATGACCTCGGTGAAGGCACTCAATACCGATTCCAGGTTGGCATCGTTTAACTCAACTCCGGGTTTGAATTGAACACCATGCGCCGAGCATTGGGCGACTAACCATTTCACGAACGGTGCACCAGGACCACTCACTGATGCGAGACCACCAATCGATTCGCGGTCAAAAACGGTGACATCGTGTCCACGTATCGCTGCAACACGTGCAGACTCAAGGCCCGCTGCGCCACCCCCGATTACAGCAACTTTCTTGCGCATGCTAACGGGCGTATACCAATCATCGTCAGTTAGTTCGTGCCCAGTGCTGGGTTCGGCAACACAAGTGATGATTGGGTTGCGAGCATCACGCACCTGACAAGTTTGGTTGCACAGAATGCAAGGACGAATGTCTTCGATATGCCCACTCGCAATCTTCGTTACGAGGTTTGGATCAGCAAGTTGTGCGCGGGTCATCTCAACCCCAGCTATCCCATTGGCAACTATTGATTCAGCATCATTGGCACGAACTATCGAACCCTGAGCGAAAACTGGGATCTTGACCCCACTAGAGATTGAGTTGGCTAGATCTGAGTTGAAGTTCTCGGGTTCGTGAAAATCGGGTCGAGTTTTTTCAACTGAGAAAATCGATCCCCGTACTACCACGATGTAGTCAACCCCAAGAGACTCAAGTGTGCTCGCTAAGGCCGCCGCAGATTCTGGTGTAATGCCCGCCCAGGGTGCGAGTTCATCACATGAAAGACGCACCCCGATGATTGCCTGACCAACTTTTGTGCGAACTGCGTTGATCACCTGTGATGCAAAGAGCATTTTGTCTGCTCCGTATGCATCGTCGCGTTGATTGGTGAGTCCTGAAATGAACTGTCGGATGAGACTGTGCTGACCTGCATTTAATTCGACACCATCACATCCGGCACGAACGGCCGATTCGGCAGCAGCGGCGAAACCGGCAACGACAGAGTCGATATCTGATTGTTCCATCCACTTTGGAACTTCGCGAGAGTTCACTTCTGGAACACGGCTCGGTGCAAGCATGACCGCTTGGCTGTACGCGGAACTGCCTTGACCACCGGCGTGGTCCAATGAGGCAATAGCCAAAGCGCCGTGAGCGTGCACTGCTTTCGCAAGCATCTGCCATGAAGACTCACATTTTGAAGCAAGTGGTGCGCGTTCGTATGGCCAATCGCTTTCATGGACACTTGCGCCTTCAAACACGATGACGCCAGCGCCACCTTTTGCTCGAGCCTCATAGAAAGCGCGATGTGATTCGGTGAATTCCCGATCATCGTTGCCAAGGTTGGTCACAATTGGACCAAACATCACGCGATTACGTGCAACAACTTGCCCAATACGAAGTTCTTGCAGCAACTTCATCAGCTCAGCCGATTGTCAGAGATTCTTGGCGGCGCCTGATCGTGACCAGCTTGGAATGGTCCGGAGTGGGTGTGGGCACGGATTCACGGCTTACATTCGCAAGGAAATGCTCACCGTCGCCGCCCACACACTCAGGATCTGGCCCATCGAGTGGTATTCCGGTGAAGAACTTTGCTGCCATGCAACCGCCTTGGCATGCGTCGTAACTGCCACAACTTGCACAGGCGCCCGCGCTCTGGGGCTCGCGTAGTTCGGTGAACAGCGTGCTCTCGCGCCAGATCCGCGCGAAGCCACCTTCATCACGGATTGAACCGGCTTTGAACTCATCGTGAATCACGAACGGGCACGCATACACATCGCCAATTGGATCGATGAGGCATACAACTCTGCCAGCACCACACATATTGAGGCCGGGCAAAGCGGGTCCGAGTGCGTTGAGATGAAAGAACGAGTCTCCAGTCAGCACATTCTCACCATGAGCCATCAGCCAGTCGTAGATCTCTCGTTGCTGTGCATTAGTTGGATGGAGTTCATGCCAAGTGTCGGCTCCACGACCGGCGGGTCGCAAGCGAGTGATGCGTAGTTGTGCTCCATAGGAATCTGCAAGCTCTTTGAACGCGTCCAATTGTGAGACATTGTGACGTGTCACAACAACTGAGATCTTGAACTCACCAAAACCCGCGTCACGCAGGTTGTTCATCGCAGCGATTGCAGTATCAAAGGAGCCCTCTCCACGAATGGCGTCATTAGTTTTGGCATCCGTACCGTCAAGCGAGATTTGGATGTCGAGATAATCCATTGCAGCGAGACGCTTTGCATTTTCGGCGTCAATGTATGCACCGTTGGTTGAGAACTTGACTCCGATTCCATTTGCGGTGGAGTACTCAATGATCTCAAAGAAGTCACGGCGTACCATCGGCTCGCCACCACCGATGTTTACGTAGAAGACCTGCATGTCACGCAATTGGTCAATCACGGACTTTGCTTCTTCGGTTGAGAGTTCACGTGGGTCGCGACGACCACTTGATGAGAGACAGTGGATGCACTGCAAGTTGCAGGCGTATGTGAGCTCCCATGTGAGGCAGATCGGAGCATCAAGCCCAGACTTGAGTTGGGTAACCAATGATTCAACGGACACGAAGTATCTCCGAACTCTGCAAACTGTCCAGCGCTGCGATGAATGCTGGCCAGCGGGTTTCTTCCACTTGGCAGCTTTCGAGTGCCGCGCGGAGTGATGGGCTTTGACTAAGTGATTTCACAACGGTCACAACATCGTTGTGTTTCATGAACACAAGTCGGCGGTTGTCGTAGTGGTACGCAAGGGCACCGAAGGGCTCCGGCCGAATCGCCACCTGGGGGTGGAGTTCGTAAGCAGTGTCAAGGTCGATGGCCATTGGGCAACGGCCCTTCCGTCAACAGTGGCTCAGTAGACGCCGCACATGCCGTCGATGGAGATCTCCTCGACCAGCAGTTCTTCGGTCACCATGTCACTAGCAGTGGCCTCTTGGGCGGTGTTTTCGTCGCGCTCTTCCATGTGGGACAGCGTAGCCACTATCTGCGGTTCGGGTGTAAGTTGAGAAATAGTTAGCCAACAAGGGGGAACCATGAAGACCAAGGCCGCCATCTGCTGGGAAGTCGGAGCACCATGGAGTGTCGAGGAGATTGAACTCGATGAGCCAGGCCCGACCGAGGTGCTTGTGAAGTTGCACGCCTCTGGTATGTGCCACAGCGATGAACACATCGTCACTGGTGACTTACCCTTTGGTCCGCCAATGATTGGTGGTCATGAGGGCGGCGGTGTCGTTGAACGCGTTGGCAAGGATGTTTCATGGCTTGAACCCGGAGACCACGTGGTGTTTGGCTTCATTCCTGCGTGCGGTCGTTGCATAGCGTGCAGCACTGGACACCAGAACCTTTGCGACTTGGGCGCCAAGATGGCTGGTGGCCGTCAGGCAGCAGATGACACATCCCGTCACCATGCTCAGGGCAAGGATCTCGGTCTCATGTGCATGCTGGGAACATTCGCTAACCACACCGTGGTCAATGAGGCGTCGTGCATCAAGATCGAGAAAGACATTCCGCTCGAGCGTGCGTGCCTTCTCGGCTGTGGTGTGGTCACTGGGTGGGGCTCAGCTGTCTATGCCGGTGATGTACAACCAGGCGACACGGTGGTTGTCGTTGGTGTCGGTGGAATCGGTGCGGCGTCGATCCAAGGAGCAAAGATTGCTGGGGCTCGACACATCATTGCTGTGGATCCAGTTGATAACAAACGAGATCGTGCTCCAGCTTTTGGTGCAACACACACAGTGGCCTCAATGGAGGAAGCGATTGGATTAATCGGCGAGATCACCTGGGGTCAGATGGCCAATGTAGTGATCATGGCTATGGGTGTCGGCGAAGGTTCATTGTTGGCCACGGCTCTTGCAATGTGTGGAAAGCGCGGCAAGGTAGTCGTAACAAACATTCACCGCGCGCTGGAGACTTCCGCAACAGTGAGTCTCTTGGATCTCACATTGATGGAAAAGCGAATCGTTGGCTCACTGTTTGGTTCAGCAAACCCGCGCGCCGACATTCCGAAGCTTCTTCACCTGTACCGCAACGGCAAATTGGATCTCGACAATATGGTCACTCGTACCTATCCATTGGATGATGTGAACAAGGGCTATGAAGACATGCGAGAGGGCCGCAATATTCGCGGTGTCCTCTTAATGAACGACTAGTCAGAGGTCAGTGACAATCTGAGTTTCGCGGTGGCACTAATCCCACCGGAACTTGTTCAGGCTCGACCACGGGCAAAGTAGTTGTTGTACTGGTTGAACTTGTAGTTGTCGACTGTGCGAACGGGCTCACGGTGGTGGTAGGGGCGACAGTTATCAGTGTGCCCTCTAGGTCTTGTTCAACCTGAGTGGACAGGTTGGCTTCACCGCGGAATATCGCCAATATTTGCTTGGCTGTGGTGGAAGTGGTGTCGGGCACGATCACTGCCGAATTACCGATGTATTGCCCCTTGCCATCGAGCATGTAGGTACGCACCGCACGGGAGTCCAGGGTGCGCATGGTCTTGCCCAGCTGAAGCAATTTGAGTGTCGTTAGATCACGATCGGTGATCACATTGTCCAATGCGATATTGATCAGCCTGTTCGCAACCCGCGGACTGCGTGCGCCTTTATCAATCGCGCGCTGAATGAGACGGCGTACAAAATCCTGTTGTCTTGCGATTCGCCCGCGATCGGATGAGGGATCCTGCACCCACTCGCCGCGTGAGTTGCTCCAGTAGTAGTAGTAGCGCGATCTGGCGTATTGCAAAGCATCTATACCTGTTAGCTGCACGCAACCCGGAGCAGAAACTTCAAACATTGTGTGTGAATCTTTTACCGCATACTCAAACGGAATCTTGATTCCGCCAAGCGCATCAACCAAGGACATAAATGCGCAGAAATCGACATTCACGTAATGATGAATTGGGATTCCAAAGTTTTCTTCAATCGTTTGGATCAGTTGACTCGGGTCTTGGCGGTCAAACGCTGAATTCAGTTTGCTTGAAGTATTTGAGCCAGCAATCTTCACCCAGAGGTCCCGAGGAAAAGAAAGTATCGCGGCTTGTTCAGTGCTTGGATTAGCACGGATAATCATGATTGTGTCGCTGCGTTCGCCGAGCCCTTCACGGCCTGCGAGAGTGCCGTAGTACTTCGAGTCCTTAGGGATGCATGCATTGTTGTCGGTGCCAGTGATTAGGAAATTCTTCGCCGACAAGTCGCCGCTGTCGAGATTGGCGAATGCATCTTCGCCGGCGTTGCCATTCAACGACTTGGAATGGGTAATTGTGACAACTTTGCGACTGCTGAGTCGTGAACTCGCCCAAAACAGGATTACGCCTGAAACGACGAGTGCAAATGCCACAGCGACGTTGAATCCAACGAGCCATTTCTGACCGCGTGTATGGCGCGGCTTCGTTACAGGCTCATCAACGGCAACGTCTACCGGTGGGTTAGGAAGCGAGTTCTCGTCAGACATGACCAATTCAGGCTAGTTGTGCGAGTTCGACAACGGTCGTCGGGCCATCACCTTCCACAAACCGCAAGTTTTCAACTGTTCCAGCATCAATCAAGTCCGCTTGTCCGGTCTGCACTGCGGCAATGAAAGTGGCATCTGCGGTCACCGTGGCCACGGCGACAGGTGTGCGTTGCGAGGTCTTGGCTTCGGTTTTTGCGCGTCGAATTACTGCCAGAACTTCGCACACCGGATCCAGGATGTCGACCCCCGTGGCTCCAAGTGCGTTGCTGGTGGGCCACGGTGCGTTGTGAATTGAGCCGTCCTGCCACCACGACCAAATCTCCTCGGTGACGAAAGGAAGCATTGGTGCAAACAGTCGTTGTAACGCACTCAACGCAAGATTCAGCGCGGCAACAGCAGATTGAGCTCCAGGATCGTTGGCACCACGGTATGCACGAACTTTCACTAGTTCTACATAGTCGTCACAGAACCACCAGAAGAATTGCTCAGTGCGCTCAAGGGCGCGGGCGTAGTCAAATGCTTCAAATGCGGAGCTCGCTTCATCAATAACCGAACCAAGACGCAGCAACATTGAATGATCAACAGCTTCTGTCACAGTTGTTGCGTTCGCATGATCGGCCATAAATCCAAGGACAAATTTGGAGACATTGAGAAGTTTGGTCGCAAGTTTGCGTCCCACCTTCATTTGGTCTTCGCTGAATGCGGTGTCAACTCCAGGTCGTGCTGATGCTGCCCAGTAACGAACAGCATCGCTACCGTACTGTTCGAATAATTCAATTGGTGTTACAACATTGCCCTTGGATTTGGACATCTTCTTTCGATCTGGATCGAGGATCCATCCAGAGAGCGCGGCGTTGCTCCACGGCACAACACCGTGCTCAAAGTGTGAACGCACAGTTGTTGAGAACAGCCAAGTTCTAATGATGTCGTGGCCTTGTGGGCGCACGTCCATTGGGAAGACACGCGAAAAGAGATCTTTGTCGTCCTCCCATTTGCCAGCAATCTGCGGGGTCAGAGATGACGTTGCCCAAGTGTCCATTACATCTGGGTCACCGACAAAGCCATTGGGCTGGTTGCGTTGTGATTCAGAGAATCCCGTTGGTACATCCGTGCTCGGATCGATTGGGAGTTGGTCTTCACTTGGGACAATTGGCCCATCGTGGAGTGGATTTCCCTCAGCGTCTGTGCGGTACCACACAGGTACGGGGACACCGAAGTAACGCTGGCGGCTAATCAACCAGTCGCCATTTAGGCCTTCAACCCAATTCGTGTAGCGGTGCTGCATGTAATCGGGATGCCAAGTGATCTCTTCACCACGCTTGAGCAATGCATTGCGTAGTTCGACATCGCGACCACCATTGCGGATGTACCACTGTCGACTGGTGACAATCTCGAGAGGACGATCACCTTTTTCATAGAACTTCACGGGGTGTGTGATGGCCTTTGGCTCACCGATCATCTCAGAATTAGTGCGCAGCATTTCAACCGTTGCGCGTTGCGCCTGATTCACGAACTTGCCAGCGATTGCCGCATATGCATCCACACCACGTGAATCAGTAATCCACTCTGGGGTTTCAGCCATCAAGCGACCGTCACGCATGATCACCGCTCGAGTTGGCAATTGAAGTTCACGCCACCAGATGACGTCAGTGAGGTCACCGAAGGTACAGATCATTGCGATGCCGGTTCCCTTATCGGGTTGAGCTAGCGGATGTGCAAGTACGGGCACTTCCACGTTAAATACCGGCGTGCGAACTGTTGAGTTGAACATTGCTTGGTAACGCTCATCATCAGGATGTGCAACCAGTGCACAACAACTGACAAGAAGTTCGGGCCTGGTCGTATCGATGAGGATGTCCCCCGAACCATCGGATTTGTGAAATGCGAGAGTGTGGTACGCACCTGAGCGCTCACGGTCTTCGAGTTCAGCTTGTGCAACTGCAGTCTTGAAATCAACATCCCAGAGAGTTGGTGCTTCCTGCGAATATGCCTCACCCCGAGCGAGGTTGCGTAAGAAAGCACGCTGACTCGCGCGACGTGAGCGCTCATCGATAGTTGCGTAGAGGTAGTTCCAGTCAACGCTTAATCCAAGACGACGAAATAGATCTTCAAAGATTTTTTCGTCTTGATGAGTGAGCTCCTCACACAACTCAATGAAGTTGGGTCGCGAGACGGGTACTGGCTGGTGATCCTTCGTTGGGTTACCGCGGAATGGTGGTTCAAGATCTTTCACATACGCGACATTGGAATCACACGCGACACCATAGAAATTCTGGACACGGCGCTCGGTTGGTAGACCATTGTCGTCCCAGCCCATTGGATAGAACACCGCTTTGCCAGACATTCGCCAAAACCGTGCGAGCGTGTCGGTGTGGGTATAAGAAAACACATGCCCCATGTGCAAGGAGCCACTCACGGTGGGCGGAGGGGTGTCGATTGCGAAAACCTCGGCACGGGGCTTGGTCGCATCAAATGTGTATGTGCCCACCGCTTCCCAGTGCTGCGCCCAGCGCGACTCGATGCCTTCCAATGAGGGCTTCTCGGGGACCGTTGCCATAAGGGGAATAACGCTATCTCGCCACGCCCAAGCGCACCTATATAAGTAGTGTTTGAATCCGTGCTGAATCTCTACGACACCGCAACTCAGGAGATTCGACCCCTGCGCCAGCGTGATCCCGGGACCCTGAGCATTTATCTGTGCGGGCCCACCGTTTACGGGCCACCTCATTTGGGGCATGGCAGGGCCACACTCGTCTATGACGTGTTGCGTCGTTACCTTGAGTGGACCGGTGTCAAAGTGCGTCTCGTATCAAATATCACCGACATCGATGACAAGATCATCGATCGTGCGAACCGTGAAAGTCGCCCTTGGGAAGATATTGCGCACAAGTGTGAATCAATCTGGTTTAAAGCCATGGAGTCGCTCAATGTCTTAAGGCCGACTGAAGTGCCTCACGCAACCGAGTACGTACAACAGATGGTTGACATGATCGCGGAGCTGGTGGCAGCCAACCGTGCATATGTGACCGACGATGGCGTATACCTAGCGGTCGAATCCGTGGATGACTATGGATTGTTGGCACACCAGAAACTCGATGACATGCTCGCAGGTGGTGGCGACCGCGAAGTGTTCGGTGCGGGAAACAAAAGACACCCTGCAGATTTTGCACTCTGGAAGTTTTCTAAACCTGGCGAACCCTCTTGGTCTTCACCGTGGGGTGAAGGTCGTCCAGGCTGGCATAGCGAATGTGTTGTGATGAGTTTGTCGATCTTGGGTGAAGGGTTTGATCTTCACTGTGGTGGAGCCGACCTGCGGTTTCCCCATCATGAGAATGAGCGTGCCCAAGCTGTAGCACTTGGCAAAGAGTTTGCAGCACATTGGATGCATAACGGGTTTGTTGTTGATGCCGAAGGCGAAAAGATGTCCAAGAGCCTTGGAAATGTCACCAACCTTCTTGATCTTGTTGAACAGTTTGATGCTCGGGCGTATCGATTCCTACTCCTTCAGGCTCACTACCGTTCACCAGTACGCGTTGGCGACAACCTTGAAGCAGCTGTGAGTGCACTTGGA
The DNA here is from genome assembly GCA_903925985.1 of uncultured Actinomycetes bacterium. Classification (GTDB taxonomy): domain Bacteria; phylum Actinomycetota; class Acidimicrobiia; order Acidimicrobiales; family Ilumatobacteraceae; genus CAIYHK01. Next base: position 1,140 of record CAIYHK010000349.1, on the reverse strand, counting down.
TCCTTGGATTCATTTGCAGCACGCGCAGGGGAGCTTCTCAATTCGGTTCCCGATCCAGTCGTGCTGGACAAATTCCGCGAAGCGATGGACAACGACCTCGATACTCCGACTGCAACGGCACTGATATTCGACACCGTTCGGATGGCGAACACTGCAATCGATGCAGAAGATCCGGCGCGTGCCGGCGCTTTGGCTAGTGCTGTACGAGAGATGTGCAGCGCGGTTGGGCTTGAGTTGAAAGTCGCCGAAGAAGTTCCGGCAGAAATTAAAGCTCGGGCCAGTGAACTCGATGCTGCGCGTGCCGCAAAAGATTTTGCTACGGCCGATGCAATTCGCAACGAGTTACAAGCGGGTGGCTGGTTGGTAGAGACATCAAAGGAAGGCACACGCGTCCGCCGCGCGTAGTCAATCCCTTGACCAAGAAAGATAAGACACCACTCCCACAGGGCTTTTGGACTATCTGGACCACGGTCGCCCTTGACCTGGTTGGGTTTGGAATGGTTGCACCAATTCTTGGTCGCTATGCGGAACGATATGGGGCGAGTGGATTTCAAGTGGGCTTACTTTTTGCCACCTTCTCCCTCGCACAATTCGTCTTCTCTCCGATTCTTGGTCGACTCTCAGATCGCATTGGTCGCAAACCAGTAATTCTCATCTCGCTATGAGGAACCGCGATTGGCTCATTCATAACTGGTGCAGCTGGTGCTCTTTGGGTGTTGTTCTTAGGGCGCGCGATTGACGGTGCATCTGGAGCGAGTGTCTCGGTTGCCCAAGGTGCAATCACTGACATTGCACCGCCAGAACAGCGCGCAAAGTTGCTGGGAATGCTTGGTGCAGCATTTGGTGCCGGCTTTGTGTTGGGCCCAGCAGTTGGTGGTCTCGCTGCACTAGGGGGATCACACGTTCCGTTTTATGTTGCGAGTGCAATAGCGGCGATCAATGCAATCGCGGCCTGGATCCGCCTGCCAGAGACACATGTAGATCGCACCGTGAAGAAATCTGTTGATGTAAAGCCACGAGTGCTGACACCTGTGATGATCCGTTTCGCCGCAATCGGGTTCATCTCTACTGCAGCATTCTCGGGATTTGAAGCGACGTTCTCACTCTTTGGTGGTGAGCGATTCAATCTGACTGAAGGCT
>CAIYHK010000348.1 GCA_903925985.1 uncultured Actinomycetes bacterium | reverse complement strand
GTGGAGAACTGGTGCGACGACCCCCTAGAGCACTGTAGCGGTGAGTAAAAAACCAGGCTCCGATATGCCCTCTAGTGACCGCATCACAGTGCGACGTGGCGCCGAGCATGCCCTATATGAGGGAGCTGAAATCCTGCGCATTCTTGAAGCTGGTCTAGTTGCTCATGTAGCCGCTCAAACCAAAGATGGACCATTGGTATTGCCGATGGCTTACGGTGTGCATGAAAACTTCATGTATCTACATGGCGCGCTAGCAAATGCACTGCTCAAATCATCTACCGACAGTGAAATCTGCGCCACAGTCACCATCGTTGATGGTCTGGTGCTTGCAAAGACCGCGTTCAACCACTCAATGAACTACCGCAGTGTGGTGATACGCGGGTCAGGGCGCGTAGTGACTGATCGCCATGAACAAATGGTTGCTCTGCGTGCTATTACTGATCACGTTGCTCCGTTATGGGATACAACTCGTGAACTCACCGAAAATGAAATTCGTGCGACTCGTGTTGTTGCATTGCCTCTAACTGAGATGTCGGCAAAGATTCGGTCCGGCGGCGCAACTAACGACCCCGAAGATGCAGACATCCCCTTCTGGAGCGGGCATGTGCCGATTACCTCACGGTTCGGAGATCCAATTCAAAACTCTGATGCGCTTGGTGAAATGCCTGCAGTAGTGGCACGCCTTTCAGGCTTGGACGCATATAACCGACAAGAGACATGACAAAGGGCCCAAAAGACTACATATCAATCGAGGACGCTTGGTGCGACCATCAGGCCAGATCAGGCTAAGAAGTTGCGGAATTGCCAGGGGTCTTCGAGGTCCAGCCCGTCAGATTCGCTACCAAACGCTGGGAAAAGATCGTTTCGGTCGCGAAGTGGCGTCCAATCGGTCGGCCCAGAGTGCATCGAGCCGAGATAAGGCGTTGCGACCTTCAAGACGTCCTCCCACGGAAGATCGTCTGGAACTCGGACACCTTCATTGGGATTGTTGATCATCCAGGTGACCGCACCAACGATTGACGCAGCTACCTGCAAGGTTGTTGCACTCTGATGCGGAAGCGCTGCGCGCGCCTCATCAATTGAAAGCAACGAGCCAGTCCACCAACCCGTGTAATCGTGGCCGAGTAGCAACACGCCGAGCTCGTCGCGACCGCTGATGATTTCATCATTCAAGATGCGCTGTCGCGGTTGCATCTCCCAGTCGCGCATCAACAGCTCGTGCACGCTCAGGACTCCAACATCGCTTGGGCAGTATGCATAGTGAACAGTCGGGCGGTAAATGGCATTGCCGTGGCCGTCCCAAACGGTCAGGTGATCGCTCATTGTGAATGCTTCACCGTGACGAATGACCATGCCGCGAATCTCTCCGCACGGTACCCACGAACGCACCCACGTAAGCATGCCTGGCTTGGAGATGCAGATCTGGTTGCCAGGGCCTTCACCGGTGTGGGCTAGTGCGTTATTAGGCATGCGCTTTTCGTGCGTGCCCCAACCCATTTCTGCTGGTGCCACACCTTCTTCGTAGAAGCCCTCAACAGACCAAGTGTTTACAAACTCATTGACTTCTTTCGGGCGATCAGTGATTTGTGTATCGCGCTCACTGATGTGAATCACCTTTGTGCCAGTCAGATGTGCGAGTTCGTTGTAAGCGCGGGATGCAAGCGCCGACTCAAGACCCTGCTTGCGGTCGCCAGCGCGTCCATCCTGCAGGATCTTCGTTGCGATCTCTGTAAGTGCCTGCTTGGCGAAATGAGACACGAGACCCGGGTTCGCACCGTGTTCCACAACTGCCGATGCGCCTTTGTTATCGCCCCAAGAATTGATCATGCGGCGCATCTTCATGTGACGCACGTAAAGAGTTCGGTCACGCGGATCGGTGATCGCCATGTCGTAGTAAGGATCCCAAACTTCAACAGATGTGTTGAGATAGCGCACGTTATGGTCACGGCACCACTGAAGGATCACATTGCAGTCGATGTTCCAAGCGAGATCGAGCAACATGTCGCCACTGCCAACCCGCGCCGACAAGATGGCGTCCAGGTTTTCGGGTGTGATGCGTTCCTGTTCATAGACAACACCTTTGGCAATCAGATCTGCCACACGATGCCGATTGTCAACGAAGTCAAGAATTCGCAACTGTTCGGGCTT
>CAIYHK010000347.1 GCA_903925985.1 uncultured Actinomycetes bacterium | reverse complement strand
GTTCAATGCTGCGCTCAAGAATTTTCTCGGCACACTTAGCTAGTGCGATTTAGTTGTCGCGCAACTTCGCAAGCAAGCGCAGGATTTCAAGGTAGAGCCACACGAGTGTGACCATCACACCGAACGCGGCGAACCACTCCATCTGCTTTGGGAAACCTTCGCGCTCGCCACGCTCAATGAAATCAAAATCAAGTGCGAGGTTCGCCGCTGCAAGGCCAGCAACAAAGATGCTGAAGATGATTGACAAGCCACTGTTCGACTGGAAGAAACTCACATTGCCACCGAACAAGTTGATCAACATCGAGACACCGTAGAACAACATGAGGCCAAGAGTTGCGCCAACCACGATGCGACGGAACTTGCTGGTGACACGAATGATGCGTGTGCGATACATGAACAACATCGCGGCGAAAACTCCGATGGTTGCACCGACAGCCTGTAAAACAATTCCGTCATACGCGATCTCAAACATCTTTGAAATTGCACCCAATGCAATGCCCTGTGCGATTGAATAGATCGGCGCGGTGATGCGTGCGAGATTTGGCTTGAATGCGGTGACCAGCGCGGCTACAAGGCCGACGATCATGCCCACTCCAGCTACGGCTGGGAACTTCACGGTGCCATCGGCGGCTGCCTCTGGTACTGCCAGCCAGCCAAACGCAGCTGCCGCCAGTAGCAGCGACATGAGAACCATCGTGGCGCTGGCCGCACCGCGGGCGGTCATCGCGTCGGTACGGGTCTGCCAAGGGCTGACTGGTCCATCATCAATGGGTGGCGCCCAAGCCCCTGATGGGGCGGCCCAGCCGGCTTCTTCCACGCCCCGACCCGAGGCCTTAGAGAATGACTTTTCGTTCAAGATGGGGTTTGCCATGAAATAAAGGCTACAGGTGGGCCTTGGCGGAATTTATTCACCTGCACTAACCCTTGACCACGTCTGTATCGTGGACAAGGTCCAAATCGGCCCCGTCCGATGTGGTGAGCAAGTGAAGTCAACCCGCCAGCCCCGCTGGCTTTGAAGGAGTAAAAGTGGCCAAGGAACGCGTAGATCGTGACGAAGAAGACCTCGTACGCCTCTATCTGACCGACATTGGTCAATACCAACTCCTTACTAAGGACGACGAAGTGCGTCTTGCCAAGGCCATCGAATCCGGCAAAGAAGCCCGTGAACAGTTGGAAGCCGGTGGCAAGGGTGTCACGGCGACCAAGAAGCGTGAACTCCGCAAGCTCGCCAAAGAAGGTGAAGACGCTGAGCGTCAGTTCGTGCAGTCCAACCTTCGTCTCGTGGTTTCGATTGCCAAGAAGTACCAAGCATCTGGCTTGCCACTACTTGACCTCATCCAAGAGGGCAACCTCGGTCTCATGCACGCTGTTGAAAAGTTTGACTGGCGTAAGGGATTCAAATTCTCAACTTATGCAACCTGGTGGATCAGACAGGCGATCACCCGTGGTATCGCCAACACCGGTCGCACGATTCGTCTCCCAGTCCATGCCGGTGACACACTCGC
>CAIYHK010000346.1 GCA_903925985.1 uncultured Actinomycetes bacterium | reverse complement strand
CAGAGATCGTGCATGTGGTTGACCATTCAAAACTCTTTGACGAAATTGCGAGGTGCGCCAAGGGATTCCAAATCACAATGGATTCTTCCGCGACTTCAGTAGCAACTTTCAAGGCGGTTACTGCCGCATTCGGAAGCGAGCCAACAGTCGTTTCAGATCCAACTGCTCAATTTCGTCGAGTGAAGACCCCAGCTGAAGTAGCACGCATCGAAGCGGCCGCGACTTGTGCTGATACTGCGCTTTCTAAAGTGCTTTCACTTGATTGGATCGGCATGTCGGAGCGTGAAATCGCCTCGACCATCGAGATCGAAATAAGGCGTGCAGGAGCCGAGCGCGAAGCCTTTGACACGATCGTTGCTTCTGGCCCCAATGGATCCAAACCCCACCATGAGCCCGGAGATCGACTGATTCAAGAGGGTGATTCGGTGATCATCGACATGGGAGCGATGATTGATGGCTATCACTCAGACATGACACGTACCTTTTTTGTTGGTGCACCAGATCCAATTCTCGCGACGGCTTATGAAGTCGTACGCAGCGCACAAGAATCAGGAGTTGATGCGGTTCGTGCCGGCAGATCACTTTCAGGGGTGGACGCAGCGTGTCGCGAGGTGCTGGCAGCCGCTGGCATCGATCAGCTCTTCGTGACGGGGACCGGGCATGGAATTGGGCTTGAAATCCATGAAGATCCGTTCATTGGGAAACGCTCAAAGGGCGAGTTTGTTTTGGGGGATACGGTCACCGTCGAGCCTGGAATCTATTGTGAAGGGGTCGGTGGAATTCGCATTGAGGACACGGTGCACCTCGAAGCGAATGGACCACGTCGACTCACACTCACAAGTAAGGATCCCTCATGCCCGCGATAACCACCAACGACTTGAAAAACGGCATCACGCTAGAGATCGACGGTGCATTGTTCACTGTGATTGAGTTTCAGCATGTGAAGCCGGGCAAGGGCGGCGCATTCGTGCGTACCAAACTTCGCAACTTGAAGAACGGCAATGTTTTTGAAAAGACCTTCAACGCTGGTATCCGGGTAGAGCAAGCGATACTCGACAAACGTGACATGCAGTTTCTCTACAAAGACGGCTCAGATTTCATCTTCATGGACACTGACTCATATGAACAGATGCAAGTCGCTCCAGTAGCTCTTGGTGAAGCAGCCGATTATTTGATCGAAAATGCAATGGCAATCATCGCCACTTATCAAGGCGAGATTGTGAGCGTTGAAATTGCTGCATCAGCAGAACTGACCGTAACTGAAACTGAACCAGGAGTGCAGGGTGATCGCGTGTCTGGTGCCCGCAAGCCCGCAACACTGGAAACCGGCAAGGTTATTCAGGTGCCCTTGTTCGTGAACATTGGCGATCGGGTCAAAGTCGATACCCGCTCCGGCGACTACATCACTCGAGTCTGAGTGCCGAGCCAACCGCATAATCCGGATGAGGACGAGCGCAGTATTGCGCGTGAACGCGTTCTCACTCTTATGTATGAAGCTGATTCCAAAGGTGTGAACCTGAGTGATGTGGTTAACGGTCAGGTCGTACCACTTGATTCATTGGCCGCAGAACTAGTCGCTGGAATCGGCGATCGTTACGTCGAATGCGATGAACTCATTGTGGAGTTTTCGCGGGCGTGGAGCCTTGAGCGCATGCCGATGATGGACCGCAATATCCTGCGATTGGGAATCTTTGAGCTCAAGCACCGCCTGGACACGCCTGTTGCGGTCGTGATTGATGAGGCAATTGAACTGGCAAAGCGCTTTTCCACCGATGAGTCTGGTCGGTTCGTTAACGGGATCCTCTCAGCCATTGCCAAACGGGTTCGGGTCTGACTACACTCTGAGAGACAACAAAACCTGTCGTGAAGCGGGTCCCGTGAGGCCCAGACGGAGGAACTACATGAAAAATCTGCTTTGGGCGCCTGCATGCGGGTCGCCCTTTTATTTTGTGCCACAACTGTTGGCGCTCGGTGAGTCTCAGAATTTGAACTCGTGATGTCCTCCACCGTGGTTGAGGTTTTCTCAGCACAAGACGTCATCAAGTCGATCACGCGTATTGCCCACGAAATTCTTGAACGCAACGCCGACGGCGAGACCCCGGTACTGATTGGTGTGCAGTCAGGTGGAACCTGGATTGCAAAGGCAATCAAGGAAGCGCTTGACCGGATCAAATCCGACAACGCGATTCTCTGCGGTGCGATCGATGCGGGAATGCATCGTGATGACATCGGCATGCGGCCCGTTGTGGCAGCGCACTCATCGTCAATACCCGTAGATCTTTCAGGGGCAACCGTGATCTTGGTGGACGACGTTCTCTTCACGGGTCGCACCGTGCGCGCAGCGCTTGAAGCACTCAACGAATATGGAAGGCCGCGATGTGTGCAGCTTGCCGTGTTGGTCGATCGCGGCCACCGAGAGCTTCCGATTCGACCCGATTTCGTGGGCAAGAATATTCCGACCAAGGCAACCGATGAAGTGTCAGTTAGTGCCGATGGGGTCTTTGTGGAGGCTCGGTGAAACATTTTCTTGACATCGCCGAGATCAACCGGGAGTCATTGATCGAGCTTCTCGATCTGACTGCAAATATGGCCGAGATCAATCGACGTCCAGTTCCTAAAGTTCCGGCTTTGCGAGGCAAAGTTGTCGCAACTGTTTTCTTTGAAGACTCAACTCGTACTCGAATCAGTTTTGATACCGCAGCCAAACGGCTTTCGGCAGATGTCATGGGCTTTACTGCTTCAGCCTCGAGCATCAACAAGGGTGAAAGCATCCGCGACACGATTGAAACCCTTGAGGCAATAGGTGTTGATGCCTTTGTGATCCGACATAAGTCGGGTGGCGTTCCTGCAACCGTGACCAAGTGGTCAGATGCGTCGATCATCAATGCGGGGGACGGCGCCAATCAACACCCAACCCAGGCCCTCCTTGACAGCTATACGATTCGTGAACACTTCGGTGGTCAAGATCTCACGGGTTTGCGAATCGCAATTGTGGGAGATGTTCGCCATTCTCGAGTGGCGCGAAGTGATATCCAAGCGTTCACCAAACTCGGTGCTTCGGTAACAATTGTTGGCCCATCGACTCTTTTGCCCAGTGATGTGACCGGTTGGCCAGTCGAGATGTGTCACGAGTTTGATTCGGTTATCGGCGATTCGGATGTGATCTACATGCTGCGGCTTCAGCGCGAGCGGATGAATTCAGCATTCGTTCCTTCGCTCGAGGAGTACGCGCAGAGATTTGGACTCGACAAGTCACGTGTCAACAGGATGCGTGCCGGGTCAATTGTGATGCACCCGGGCCCCATGAACAGGGGAGTTGAGATGTGTGTTGATCCGGCTGAGATTTCCAATTCACTGATCCTGCGTCAGGTGACCAATGGAGTAAGTGCACGAATGGCAGTGCTGTTCAAACTGCTTGGTGCGGGTGGAATACCAGAGGGTGAGGGTTGAACATGAACGTCTTGATTAAGAATGGTCGCATTGTGACGGCTTCGGGGGAACGTCTTTCAGACGTTCTGATTTCGGGCACGATCGTTGCCGAAGTTGGTGCCAGTCTGTCGCTACCTGATGGGTGCCAAGTACTAGATGCCTCTGGCTGCGTGGTCTCACCGGGATTTGTTGATCTTCACACGCACATGCGAGAGCCGGGCCGCGAGGAAGCGGAAACCATTGAGACCGCAAGCCGTGCGGCGGCTAAGGGTGGGTACACCTGTGTGGTTGCGATGCCCAATACAGATCCCGCACAGGACACGGTCGCAGTTGTCGAGTTCGTGAAGTTGCAGGGTGAACGCGCGGGGCTCTGCGATGTACGTCCATCAGGTTGCATAACACTTGGGCGCCTCGGCGAAACCCTGGTGCCATTCGGCGCACTTCAAGCCGCAGGTGTTCACTTGTTCACCGATGATGGAACTGGTGTGCAGGACCACATGCTCATGAGGCGTGCAATGGAATATGCAAAAGATCTTGGAATCGTGCTTGCGCAGCATTGTGAAATCGCCTCCATGACCGAAGGTGCGGTCATGCACGAGGGTTCGTGTTGCTCGCATCTTGGTTTGCCTGGCTGGCCGGCGTTGGCAGAGGAGTTGATGGTCTATCGCGACATTGAACTGTGTCGAATCACGGGGGCCAGAGTTCACATTCTCCAT
>CAIYHK010000345.1 GCA_903925985.1 uncultured Actinomycetes bacterium | reverse complement strand
TATGACTGCGGATCTGCCAACCAGAGGGTTACTAACGGTGCATCAAACAGTCCGGGCCATTTGAAACTTGCACGCTTGTCTTCGGGAAAGACAATGGACCAGAAATGAAAGAGTGGTTCACCTTCAAGTGCAATTACATGCCAACCCTGAGTCTTACCCGCACTTGGCGCCCGCGTTGCGAGATCAACTGCTAGATCGATTGTTTCTGAGTGAACTGACTCGGAGGAAAAGCTGCGAGTCATTCGCCTCGAGCGCACGACTTCTACGAAGTCCATCAGCTTTGCCGGATCAGGAAGGGCGGCCGAGCTTGATCAGACTCTCGGCCATCGTCCAACCGTGGACGATAAGCGCGCCACCTTTGCTCGCGTTCACGCCGGTGAACTGTGAAGCAACTTCAGGTTTGATCTTTTCAGGCTTGAGGGTTTCAAAATCAAGAAAGCCACTCTGACCATTGGTCTTTACGACAAACGAATCCTGGTCATAATTCGATTCAACGCCAAACTTCTTAGCGAGTCGACGCCCCCAGGCGCGCTCTTCACCGACTGCCTTGTGCCCATTGCGGGGAATGATTGAAGTCAGCTTTGCGAATGATTCCATCGCATCTGCACGGATCATTCGTGTTGCAACTACAACATCTTCATCAGGGAATGCCATTAATGCGCGGTGATAGGCCTCGCTCATCAACCCTTTGAGAACGGAGTCACGTTTCGAAGTGCGCTTGATGCTCATCATTCCGATGAGGACACACGGAGTGCCACCGAGTCGTTCCAAAGTCGAGAACGTGTAACCGTGCAATTTGCCGTTGTCACGCGCTGTGGTGCTTAGCACCCAATCTTCTTTGGCTTTTGAGAGCAGACCGATATCAAATGCGCCACCCATGGACGCCATTTCGTCCAGGTCACTGTCGGTCAGTGCCGAACAGTCATTGGTGACAACGTCAAGAGCCATGGACTATCTATTTTGCCACTTTTGCCCTCAATCCCCTAAACGGGAAAGGCTTGATTATTCGGCGTTTGCAGTGATGATTTCGTGCCCAAAGGCCACACGCAAAGCCCCAACCACGGTTTCCACATTGACGCAGTACTGGTCTGGGAGTCGAAATACATTGCCATTGCCGATATCCACCACGACCTGAGAATCACCTGGATGCTCGCCGAGAATGGCCCGTAAACGTCCCGCAAGCGACGGGTCCACCGACATTGCAGGAAGAGTGAGATTCAGGGTCGGTGCTCCTGAGGAGAGATTGGTCAGCACAGTGATCTCTTGCGCCAACAAACCAACACGCCCTTCATCTCGTTTATCAAGACGCGCTCTTACGAGAACAATTGCATCATCGGCGAGTTTGTGACCGTGTTCGGCGAGTGTGCGCGGAAACAAAGTGACCTCTGCGGCGGACTGCAGATCTTCGAGCACGAACACACCCATCTGATCTCCACGCTTTGTGAACTTGCGGGCAAATCCGGTCACGATTCCGCCAACGGTGATGATGTCACCATCGTTGCGCTCAACGGCGTCAGCGATCGACATCTCTACACGCCGACGCAATGCTGATTCAATGCCACTCAATGGATGATCCGAGATATAAAGACCCAGCATCTCTTTTTCTACCCGCAAGCGTTCTGACTTATCGAATTCCATTTCGGGGATCGCAATTTCCACATCCGGACCTGGCGCATCGGAATCAACTGAATCAAACAGGCTCATGATGCCTTGGTCGCGCTCGCGGCGTTTGGTTATTGCGGCATCAACAATTGACTCAAACACCATCAACAACCCACGCCGTGGGTGACCGAGAGAATCGAATGCTCCAGCCTTTATCAGTGATTCAAGAGCGCGACGATTCAGCACTTGTTCTGGAACGCGGAACGCAAAATCATAAAACGATGCAAAGGGTCCGTTTGCGTTGCGTTCCTCGATGAGCTGCTTGACCAGAACCTCGCCCACGTTGCGGATTGCACTAAGCCCGAACGTGATCTGACGC
>CAIYHK010000344.1 GCA_903925985.1 uncultured Actinomycetes bacterium | reverse complement strand
ATGCGGTTGACACTGTGCGGGCAATTCTCGGCACCCTTGAGCAGCAATATGTAGTTGTTTCACTTGTGCGTGATGTTCTCGGTCGCGGATTGAGTGTGGCCATCGGGGGCGAGCACGGTGTTGAGCCCTTAGCGGCGTGTTCTGTGATTGTTGCTCCGGTAGTTGCTGACGGTGAGCACATCGGCACGGTTGGAGTTCTGGGGCCCACTCGCATGAACTACCCGAAGGCAATGGCCACCGTGGGTGTTGTCAGTGATGAACTCGGCCGACGGCTGTCGGAAAGCTGATTTCTGATGGCGACCGATTTTTATCAAGTGCTTGGCGTGCAACGCAACGCCTCGTCTGATGCGATCAAGAAGGCTTATCGAGTTAAGGCTCGCGAGTTTCACCCTGATTCAAATCCAGATGACCCACAGGCTGAAGAGCGTTTCAAAGAAGTTGCGCGCGCATATGAAGTGTTGTCGGATCCAGATTCGCGCGCTCGGTATGACCGTTATGGCGAAGATGGGCTCAGTGGCGCCGGCATGGCTGACGGTTTTGGTGCCGGTGGTCTCGGTGACCTGTTCGGTTCAATCTTTGGTGATGCGTTTTCCTTCACGGGAGGGGCACAATCAGGTCCACCACGGGGTCAAGACATAGAGGCGTATGCCGATATTTCACTTGCTCATGTGATCACCGGTGGTGCAGTGCCAGTCGAAGTGCGCACTGCGGTGCGTTGCGATGACTGCAATGGCTCTGGTGCTGGCGAAGGAACCAAACCGGTGAGTTGCAGCGATTGCGCGGGTACGGGGCAGCAGCGCAGAGTGCGTAACAGCATGCTTGGTCAAATGATCACCACTTCACCGTGTCAACGCTGCGGTGGTATCGGCGAAGTTGTAGTTACACCGTGTAAGTCGTGTGGTGGCGATGGCCGCAAGATCACCAACGTGACCTATCAAGTCGATATTCCAGCAGGGGTGGACACCGGGCAAACCCTGCGCCTTAGCGGCTGTGGGGCTGTGGGTCCGCGCGGTGGTGGCACCGGAGACTTGTACGTGCATGCGCGTGTTGCACGTGATGAAATTTTCTCCCGCGACGGCTTTGACCTAGTAACAGTGCTTCCGATCAGCTTTGCTCAGGCTGTTCTTGGGCTCACCATGAACATTGATACTTTCGACGGCGAAAAGAAACTGACCGTGCCCAAAGGTACTCAGCCCCACACAGAATTGGTGCTTCCAGGGCTCGGTATTCCGAGGCTCAATCAACGCGGAAGAGCAGGTGGGCGTGGCGACCTGCGTGTGATTGTCACCGTTGAAGTGCCAACCAAGCCCAGCGCGGAAGAACTCGAGTTGATCACGCGTCTGGCGGAATTGAATGGTGACGACACTAGCGATGGTTCTAAGAGCCTGATCGATCGACTGAAACGGCCACGGCGTGATTGACGAACTCCGAACCAGTGCAGCTCACTGTTTCGTGACCGATCTTCAGAATCCGATTCTCGAAGAACTTGATCTCCATCATCTGCGCAAAGTGCTTCGTGTGCGTAATGGTGAGCGCATAACTCTGAGTGATGGCAACGGTCAATGGTGCAGTGCCTACTTCACAAAGTCAGGAATCTTGCGCGATGGCGAGATATTCCTCGCGCCTCATCCTGCACACAGCCGCATTGCGGTCGTGCCCCTCAAAGGTGATCGCACGGAACTTGTCGTACAAAAAGCCACAGAGATTGGGATTAGTGAGATCGTTATCGTTGAACCCACTGCGCGCTCAGTTGTCCGGTGGGACGAACGCAAACAGAAGTCAGAGATGCAGCGCCTTGGGCGCATCGCTCAGGAGGCTTCAATGCAATCGCGTCGAGTGTTTTTGCCTCACGTGACCGGGCCGAAGCCAATTAAGGAATTGGCTGGAGATGGTTTTGCCGTGGCTGAGCCTGGCGCAACCGGCATTTTCTCAGGGCTTTCTGTTTTGATTGGGCCCGAAGGTGGTTTCACTGAAGAAGAGCTGGGGTTATTCGATGACTCCGTGGATCTTGGGCAGACAATTCTGCGTGCAGAAACCGCAGCGATTGTTGCATCAGCACTCGTAATGGCAAATGCAAAGCGGGTGATCCAATGAGTGAAGAAGATCTCGATGCTCCAACCGCGTTCACCAAAATGGTGGGTGAGCGCATTAGGGCGATTCGTAAACAGAGGCGCTGGTCTCTTGGCGAACTTGAAGCACAGTCCAATAACGAGTTCAAAGCCTCGGTGGTTGGTGCTTATGAACGCGGCGAGCGCGCGATATCAGTACCCCGCCTTGAGGGGCTAGCCAGACTTCTCGGTGTGCCAGTAGATCAGTTGCTCCCAACATCAACTGAGCGCGTGAGTGATTCCAGAAGCAGTTCTGCTCCTGCGAAGTTACGAATAGATGTGGCCAAACTTTCCACTTTTGAAGGTGCTGAATTCAAGATGCTGGAGCGTTATCTCCGAATGCTGCAGGTGAAGCGTCAGGACTTCAATGGCAAAGTGATCACAGTACGTTCCGATGATTGGCGAGCCATTGCAGTGATGCTTGATTGCGAAGTTGATCAAGTTGGTGAGCGATTGGGTGAACTCGATCTGCTGTTCGTTCCGCCCGCAGCGCAGTGAAAAGCACCTTGCCGCCACCGGATCAATTCGGGGTTTATCTTCACATCCCGTTTTGTTCTCGGCGCTGTGACTATTGCGCCTTCGCAACCTGGGATGACCGTGGACATCTTCAAGCTGAGTACATGGCGGCGTTGTTGCGTGATGTTGAGCAAGCAGTTGCCAACGGACTGCAAACCGTTGACACAGTGTTTGTCGGTGGAGGAACCCCTTCACTAGTAGACCCTGATCAGTTGATGTCTGTGATCAATGCACTTCCACT
>CAIYHK010000343.1 GCA_903925985.1 uncultured Actinomycetes bacterium | reverse complement strand
CACCCGAGCGAGTGTGCGTGATCTCCACGGGTTCGCAAGGCGAGCCGATGTCGGCATTGTCTTTGCTTGCGCGTGGTGACTCGAAGTGGTTGAAAGTTGGCGCGAAAGACACAGTGATTCTTTCGAGCCATGCAATCCCTGGCAACGAGGGCAATGTCAATCGAGTTATCGACGGCCTCATCCGAGCGGGTGCCATAGTGATCCATTCTGGAATTGCCGATGTGCACGCCACGGGGCACGCGCAAGCCGATGATCTGAAAACTTATATGTCCGTCGCGAAGCCTGAATACCTGATTCCGGTGCACGGCGAATATCGACACATGGTTGCGAATGCTGCACTTGGTGAAATCATGGGCATTCCACAGGCAAATATTCCGTTGTGTGAAGACGGCGATGTGGTTGAACTCAATTCCCTTGGTCTCGAAAAGGTGGACCGTATCGATGCCGGCTATTTATACGTGGACGGAATTGTTGGCGATGTTGGCCAAGGCGTGTTGCGCGACCGGCGGGTACTCGCAGAAGAAGGTGTGGTTGTAGTGGTCGTCACAGTGGATTTTGCCAAAGGCGATGTGATCAACGGCCCTGAGATCATTACGCGAGGCTGGGTGTATGCGCCCGAAGCAGAAGATCTTCTTGATGAAGCCTGTGATGTGGTGGAGCGCGCGGTTGTCGCATCGTTGGCTGCAGGTGTGCGCGATGCTGAAGCGCTAGAGCGCGATGTGCGCAGAGCGGCAGGCAAGTTTGTTTCGGATCGAACCAAGCGACGGCCGATGATCGTTCCCGTTGTCATGGGCACATGAGATTCCGTGTCGCCACGCTTAGCGTTGCGCTTTTGCTTGGAGTTGCTGCATGCGGAGATGAAACATCAAAGCAGACAGAACTGCTCTTAAGAGTTGACCTGATTGACGACGCGGTCAAAGCAGTCGAAGCCTGGAATGATGAACAACCTTCAAGCCTCATTGACACCGGCGAGGATGAACTCGAATATTTTGAGATCAATGCAACGCCGACCTTGGTGAATATCTATGTGGCTGCTAGTGATGCCACCAAAGCAATTGCATTTATCTATCGCGAGGGTGCGCTCGAGGAACCTGCTCAGCCTGAGACCGCAAGTGGATCCACTGTGGTGTGGAGCGATGTGGATCCAGATATCGACAACGCGTCGGTATACGAAAAAGTTGTGGAAGCACTTCCAGAGTCCACAGTAAGCAGGTTCGTTATCGCTCGTGATGCGGAGTTCGACCGACTCACTTACCGTGTTGTCATGGTCTCTGATCTAGGGGGCGAATTCGCTGCCTATGTGGAGCCCAGCGGCAAGATAATCGGTGGAGACTTATTGGGCTAGGTGCGATTGACGCACTCAGCCAACACCCCATAACTACGCTTTGGGGCATGCCCTCCAAGGCGAAAAACTCCCGCAAACCAAAGCGAAATGCGCCTTCGAGAGCCTCGAAGGGCAAAGTGTCGCGCCCCAAAGCCTTGGCTGACGCCACTGGAGAACGCGAACTCCCCGAAAGTGGAACTCTTTGGCAGAACATCGTTAGTGGCCGCGAGTCAGACCTCGGTGGCGTTGCCTTAATCAGCGTTGGGCTTCTTCTCGTGCTCGGTGTTTATTTCCACATTGCTGGTCCGGTTGGTCGTGGCATCACCACCGCACTCGGTTGGCTCGTGGGCGTTGGGCGATTCTTGGTCCCGGCAGTTCTGATTGGTGCTGGAGTCGCACTGGTTCGCCGGGGTAGCACTGAGCACAAGTTACGCCTCATCACGGGTTGGATTGTCGTGTGTTGGGTCGGCCTTGGTTTTGCTCATCTGTTTAATGGCCCACCGAACTTCTCCGCCAGTGTCGACGACGTGAAGCCGGCGGGTGGTTGGATCGGAGCATTAATCGGTGCACCGTTGCGCGGGTCTATTGGTTCAGTAGGCACGTTTGTTGTTCTGTTCGCACTGATGATTGGTGGCGTTGTGTTGGTGTCCGGGCTCACAGTGCCGGCACTTGTGCGGCGTATACGTGAGCTCTTCAAGTCGCTCGGTGAGCCCGTTGGTCGAGGTGCGCGCAAGGTTTATGGTGACATCTCCACCTTGAGCAGCGACCGTGCAGAGGATGACGAATTTGAATCGGCGCCTTCGATGGGTCATTCGGTGGCACCGTCAAGCTCAGCGCCCTCTGGGATCTACGACCTCGCCACAGAAAACCCAGAGTTACTGGAAGAGCGTCCGCAAAAAAATCGTGAGCCCAAGCCAAAGGCGCAAGAAGCGGCGCCCCGTGAAGTAGAACCACGCCCAGAACGCGTCGTGCCTACCTTCAGTCATCCCGTGCAAGATCCGTTGCCGATTCCCAATGCTCCTGTCCTTAGCGATTGGAAGTTGCCTTCCAATGATTTGTTGAAGCGCACACCTGCACACGAAGTTGATACCGAGTCAGTTGAACGCCAAGGTCAAGTTCTGCAAGAAGCGCTGGCTGCGCACGGAGTTGATACAAAGCTGGTTGGTAAAACCGTTGGGCCCACCGTCACTCGATTCGAACTTGAGATTGGTCCTGGAGTCAAAGTTGCTCGGGTTACCGCATTGAACCGTGACATTGCCTATTCGCTGGCGGCAGTTGACGTGCGAATCCTTGCTCCAATTCCAGGTAAATCAGCGATCGGTGTTGAAGTACCTAACTTGAAACGCGAGTTGGTGTCGCTTGGTGATCTCATGGTCTCGCCAGAAGCGAAGATTTCCAGCCATCCACTTGATGTTGCAGTCGGCAAGGACATCGCTGGTCGTGCAGTGTTTATGAATCTCGCAACAACCCCGCATCTTTTGATTGCGGGTGCGACCGGGGCGGGTAAGTCGAGTGGTCTCAACTGCATCATCACTTCATTGCTCATGCGCACCACGCCAGAACAGGTACGGCTCATCTTGATTGACCCCAAGCAGGTTGAGATGGGGCAGTACGCACGTTTGCCGCATTTGCTCACCGAGCCGGTTACCAATCCAAAGCTTGCCGCCAACGCATTGAAGTGGGCGGTAACCGAAATGGAGCGCCGCTATGACCTGCTGGTTGAAGTTGGCTATCGCGATATTGCTGGTTACAACGCGGGCTTTGATCGCGGCGAACTACCCGAGCGCCCCGAAGGTATGGAGCCGCTGAAGCGGCTGCCCTTCGTTGTAGTGGTTGTGGATGAGTTAAATGACCTGATGATGGTTGCTGCGCGCGATGTCGAGGATTCGATCACGCGCATCGCCCAGAAAGCTCGCGCAGTTGGCATTCACCTGATCATCGCCACACAGCGACCCAGTGTGAATGTGATTACCGGTGTGATTAAAGCAAACATCCCCGCACGTATGGCTTTTGCAGTTTCCAGCCTCACCGACAGCCGCGTGATCCTCGACCAGCCCGGCGCCGAAAAACTTGTTGGTCAAGGTGACATGTTGCTGTTGCCAGGCAACACTTCGGTTGCGCAGCGTATTCAGGGCTCTTGGGTCAGCGAAGAAGAAGTGCGCAAGGTCGTGAAGTGCTGGCGCGATCAGACCACAACCATCGAATACACCGAAGGTGTCACGTCAGAGCCGAGTGCTGCTGGTGGCTTCGCGGGTCTCGTCGGTGGCGGGGATGGCGACGATGACGACGATCTGCTCGTGCAGGCGATTGAACTCGTGGTTACTACCCGCATTGGCTCCACGTCCATGTTGCAGCGCAAGTTGAAGGTTGGATTTGCACGTGCTGGTCGTTTGATGGACCTGCTCGAAGAGCGTGGGATTGTTGGGCCAAGTGAAGGCAGTAAAGCACGGGAAGTATTGATGACCGTAGAGGAATACGAGCTACTAAAGAACGGCTAACTTGCTCAGAGCAGGGGGTTTCCCATGGGAGCAAGTTTCAATCAAGAGTTCGAATTCACTGAAGTAGCAACGGGTCTGCATTTTCCCGAAGGCCCAGTTGCGATGGCAGATGGAAGTGTCATTCTCACTGAGATGTTCGGTAAGCGCATCACAAGGGTTAAGTCTGACGGCACCAAGGAAACAATCGCCACAGTGAACGGCGGGCCAAACGGCCTTGCACTTGGTCCCGATGGTGGGTTGTACGTATGTAACAACGGTGGGAATTTCGAAGAGATTGATCTAGGTGGTCTTGTCGTGCCGGGAGGCT
>CAIYHK010000342.1 GCA_903925985.1 uncultured Actinomycetes bacterium | reverse complement strand
TGTAGAGCGATCCAGCGATTTCCAAGCAGGATGTCAACCGGGACAAACAAATAGGCCAGAACCCCGAGACGAGCCAAGCGCGATGCCGGCAACGCGGGTTGCGCCCACCTAGTGACGCGTTCTATAAGTCGCATTTGGATTTGTCTTCCGATTCAACTTCGCCCACAGGCTTGCCATCTTGGAGTTGTTGCCATTCACGCACAAGAACTACCCGATTCAATGCGGGAAGTGTGCGCCGCGATTGTGCTGTCCGGCCGATGAGGCACAGGAGCGACGGGTCAGCGATTAAGCGATCGGTTTGTCCTTCAATCTCTGCGCGGCGCAGCCCATAGGAAAGGCTCGACAAGAACACGCGCTCTCCATCATCGGTTTCGCCGTAAACCGAGTACCAACTAGTGCGACCATCAAGGCGTTGAGTAGTCGCATACATCCGAAAAGGACCGATCGGAAAATGATCGTCTTGTCCCCACAGCGCGCCCCACATCAGTGCAAGAACAACTGCGATGGTGGACAGAGTGCGGAATGGTTTTGGCGATGGCTGTGATCGCATCGCATTAATTCGGCGTTGCAGATATGGCGAGAAATAGCCTGCGTAGCGGCGTTGCAAATCGGGGAGTTGCCAGTCGTTTCCAGTTACCTTGCCGCGACAGTTTGAAGCGCCACATTGACACTCGAATTCGTCATAGTCCGAGCCGTCGGTCATGGCGTAGTCAAAGCTGAGCTCTTCGCCGGGCTCAATGCGTCGCATCGCAACAACCTGCACGGAGTACTTCATGCCGCCGTTTGGATTGCACGAATGATTGACACTGTCACCCGGCTCGCGTTCTGGTGGGCCAAGCACGAAGCAATCGTCGTCAACCTGTACGGAGCGAGCTTGGCGATCGGCACTCATTGTTGCCATCTGTGCGCGGTTAACGATTGCGCCACCAAATGTGGCAAGAATCTCGCCCTTCTCGATCGGCTCAATCGCAAAGCTGCCCCAACCTTTATCACCGGATGGACGGGCCTCCGCTTTAGGGGTCAGAAAGTTGAAGTACACGGCAATAGATAATGCCAGTGTTCCTTTAGTTGCTGGCAATGAATCACTGTCCGTGGCTAGTCTTTAAGGCACATCACGAGTGACCTTCTGGTCCGGCAACCGAGATACCCACGGTGCCTTCCATCCGCTGGATGGGATGTGGTCTGCGAAAGCAGGCAAGGGTGGAAGTCCTCTTGATGCGAGAAGTCGAGCGCAGGAAAAGGAGGACAACATGGGCAGGAAACACGTGCGACTGCACGCAGCCACTGGCGCATGGATGCCCGGCGATCCAATTGGTGCTCGCAAGTTCTTTGAATTCTCCAAAGATCGACCCTTCATGGTTGAAAGCGGCGGTCACCTCACCAATCCGGTGATCGCTTATGAAACGTTCGGCACCTTGAATGCGGACAAATCAAATGCGGTGCTAATCCTGCACGCTTGGACTGGCGATAGCCATGTGAGTGGCCCCGCAGGAGATGGTCACCCAACCGAGGGCTGGTGGCACGCGGTGGTTGATCGCGGTGGTTTTGTGGACACCGATAAATGGTTTGTTGTGTGCCCAAATGTGATCGGTGGCTGCCAGGGGTCTACGGGCCCTGCGAGCGTTAATCCTGAAACGGGCAAACCTTACGGTTCGAGTTTTCCTGTGATCACAATCAGAGACATGGTGCGCAGCCAGGCACTGCTGAGCGATCATCTTGGAATTGATAAGTGGCATTCGGTGATCGGTGGGTCAATGGGTGGAATGCAAGTTCTTGAGTGGGCAGTGATGTTTCCGCATCGTGTTGCATCTGTTGCACCGATCGCTACGTGTCTGCAATCAACTGCGCAACAAATTGGTTGGGGCCATATTGGCCGCATTGCGATACGCGAGGATCCAAACTTCAATGGCGGCGATTACTACGAGCAAGAAGCTGGGCCCGATCATGGGCTTGCAGTGGCGCGACAGATCGCCCAAGTTACGTTTCGATCGGACAATTTGTTCTCCGAAAAATTTGGTCGCAACTTGCAACGCGGTAACACGCACCCCCAAGGAATGGCAATGTGGGATCGGTTTGAGATTGAGAGCTATCTCGACCACCACGGTGAAGTCCTTGTGTCGCGGTTCGATGCAAACTCCTACCTGACCATCGGCAAGGCCATGGAGTTGCACGACATCGCACGAGGGCGTGGTGGGCTCAAAAATGCTGTCGCTCGAATTAAATGCCTAACACTCGCAATTGGTATTGAGACAGACATGTTGTACCCCGATTATCAAGAGAAACAGATCTACAACCTGCTGAGTGATGCAGGCACTTCGGTGGACTATGTGAACATCGACACCCAGCACGGACACGATGGCTTCTTGCTTGAATCAGTGCAGGTGGGCCGGGCGCTTGGCGCCTTTTTGGATCGCGTCTGACCTGCGAGAATGAAACCCGTGCAATTCGCCCTGGAGACGACCACCACCATCAAGACCGTTGGCGCGGTACTTGTGTTGTTTGGAATCGGGCTTGCCGTTTTTACCTACTACTACTGGAAGTCGGCGCGTCCAGAGCCTGAGGCGCTGGCACCGCTTGAGGTGATGAGTGCGAAAAAGTTCGCTACAACCGATCCGTTGAACCAGCAGCGCCTGCTTGATGAAGTGCGACCCGAGGGAATGGCAGCTCCGAGAGAGACCGTGCGGATGGCAATGCATGCAGTTGTGATGGCCACACAGGCTGAGAAAATTGAAGCTGCCCGTATTGCCGCTGAAAGGGAAGAACGCGAACGCTTGGCTGCCGAATTCGGCGATGATCACGATTCGGACTCGGATGATGATTTACCAACCCGCGCCAACGCTCCAATTGATCCGTTGTTGGGCTGAGCAAAAGTAGGTTTGAGGCATGGCAAGTTTTGACCCTAACGAAATGATCGCCCGCTACAAGGAGCGTGCCGCAGCCGTGCGCCGCCGCCCGTTGCCACCTGTTGCTGGTGAAGAGCGCCAACACTTCATCGAACAAATGCAGGTGGACTTTCAGGATTTCGCCATCATCGGCGACGCTGAGGCATCGATTGAAGAGGGTGTGCTTGTGTTGCGCGTCGACTTGCGCCCGCAAGAGCCCAAGTCGTGACCGATGTTTCGCTAAGAGGCAAATTCGCAGCAAAAAGCGAGCGTGACCAAGCACTTGCAGGCACGAGCATTGCGGTGTTTGTGTGGGGCATTACGCCGTTGTTTGTGAAAGAGGCAACCGAAGTGGTGGATGTGGCCACGATGACCTTCTATCGAAACATCTTCTCGCCACTTTTACTCTGGGTGATCTCGCGCGCCGTCGTTGGGCGGTGGGAGTTTGGTCAGATGCGCAGGTGTCTAGTGCCGGGTGCGCTTTTTGGGCTGTCCATCATTGCTGGATTCATTGCAATGGACGAAACATCGGTTGCCAACGCCGCGCTTATCGGCGCATTGCAACCCGCGTTGGTTTTGTTGGTGGCGCCGCGACTATTTGGCGAGGAAGTCACATTGAACAAAGTGCTGCTTTCTATCGGTGCGCTGTCAGGTGTTTCGGTGGTGATCCTTTCAGCATCCAGTACCAGTGGTGCGTCAATGCAGGGCAACATGTGGGCTATTGCCAACGTAATCATTTGGACCGTTTATTTCCTCGT
>CAIYHK010000341.1 GCA_903925985.1 uncultured Actinomycetes bacterium | reverse complement strand
GGTATTGGCGCTGGTGCAGTTGAACTGAATTACTTCATTGAGCGTCGCTGGTCAGTGAATGACGCCTATCTTGAGCCAGCACGCAGCCGACCCAATCTGGAGATCCGTGGTCATGCGGCAGTTGCTCGGCTTGAAGTCACCGATGACGTGGTCACAGTGCATCTCGCTGATGGCAGCCATGTGCATGGGCGTGAGGTGTGTATCTCTGCAGGTGCTGTGCACTCGCCCTGTTTGCTATGGGCCAGTGATCTCGCGTCACCCGCTGTGGGTGTTGGGATTCAGGATCATGTTGGCATCTCGTTTGCCGTTGAGCTGAAAGACGGGGTTGGTGCTGACCCAAGTAGTGAGTTACCTGTTCATGCTCTCGTGCGTCAGTCTTCGCAATGGGGTAATGGCGATCTCCAGTTCATGGCGGCATCACATCTCGGTGATGCGGGCTCGCAATACGGCGCGTTGTTTGTCGCATTGATGCAGGTTGAGTCCCGCGGTGTCATGAGTTTCGATCCCGCAAACCCGACCGTGCCTGTTATCGAGGTGAACTCGTTGTCTGCCGATTTTGACCGCGTGGCAATGGTCGAAGGCGTGCGCACGTTAATTGATTATGCGTATTCTTCGCCCGTGCGGTCAGTGGGCAAAAATGTGTTCTGCGATGATCAGGGCACCATGGCTGCCGAACTCGCCACGATGAGCGACGCTGAATTGATCGAATGGACTGCAGCCAATGTGGCCGACTATGTGCATCTCTCGGGATCATGCCGAATGGGCGCCCCAAATGATCCTGAGTCAGTGGTTGGGCCTACTGGACGTGTGCACGGAGTATCACGTGTGCGCGTGGTTGATGCTTCAATCTTTCCAGCCCTGCCGCGCGCGAATACGCACATGCCAACAGTTATGGCTGCTGAGATGATCGCATCTCGCTGGGACGATTAGGCAGTTCGTTTCTTCGCTAGCGCCTTGCGCACGACTAAAACCCAGCCGGCGATCGCGCAGATGCTGAAGATCGACCACTGAATCGCATAAGACAAATGTGAACCACCAGTGAGTGTTGGTGCAGCTACTGGATATGGAGCCGAGTTTGTCTCAGTTAGAGACTGGATATACATCGGTGCCAGATCGCCCTCTACTTGATCATCAATGCGGGGGATGTCAATGCGGATGATTTCGGTGAGTTCACCTTCGGCATTGTTATCGATGGATCCCGATCGATGTTTGGCGCTCTGGCGCAAATACCCAACAACAGTTTGTTCCCCGGCTGGGGGTGCGGGCACCTTGTCGGCGAGTGGAATGAAACCACGATTGACAAGTATCCGCGTGCCGTCATCGAGCACGAGTACTGAAATTGCATCTACCCCCGCTGTGCCGAATTGAGAAATGTTTACAAGCGTGAGTTCTTCATCTGCAAGGTACGTGCCCGTGGCGGTAACAGGTAGCCATTCAATGGTCTTCGGGTCGGCGTCTGTGGTCAGCACATCGCCCAATGGGCGGGTATCGGCGCGCTGGTTAGTGCGTACCTGATCATTGAAGTCGTTGCGTTGGGAGAGGCGGTTCACTTGCCAGAGAGCGAGGTTGATCATCACCACAACCATCGCAATAACTAGCAAATGAAAGGCAATCCATTTGGGCCGCAAAAGAAACTTGTACATGCATCTCCAAAAGTATCCGCTTGCTGGCAGAATTGAACCATGGCTGAATCAATTCTCGTGTTCGACGGAGATTGTGCGTTTTGCACAAGCTGTGTTCGCTTCATTGAGCGGCGTATGAAGCGCCACCCAAAAATCGTGGCCTGGCAGCTTTCCGACCTGTCCACTCTTGGGCTCACGCAGGCTGAATGCGAAGAAGCCGTGCAATGGATTGGTGC
>CAIYHK010000340.1 GCA_903925985.1 uncultured Actinomycetes bacterium | reverse complement strand
TGTGTGGAGACAATCCAAACGACTCGAGAGTCTCAACGGCTTTGCTCATCGTGGACCAGTCGCTTTGTGATCCCATCACAACGGCAATCTGCGGAGCATCGGCCACGTCGTAATCCTAAGGGAATATCTCAATGAAAATCACATTGCTTGGAACAGGCAGCCCACTTCCAGATCCAAATCGTGCGGGCCCATCGACATTGGTCACGACTGGAACACACAACATCGTGGTCGACTGTGGGCGTGCGTGCGTGATGCGTCTCGTGGGCGCAGGCGTGATGCCACCGTTTGTGAATCTTGTGTTGCTAACGCATCTTCATAGCGATCACATCTGTGACTTGAACGACCTAGTGACCACCCGCTGGATCACCACTCCAGCTCCGATGGCATCGCCGCTGAAAATCGTCGGCCCGGTGGGCACTCGTCAAGTGGTTGAAGGAATGCTCGCAATGCTCGCTTTGGATGAGCAATACCGTCTCGCACATCACGAAGACCTGCGCACGGCAGGTGGAATGAAAATTGACGTGATTGAGCTCGTGGCTGGAGATACCCACCAACACGATGATGTAGTGATCAAAGCATTCCGTACCGACCATCGCCCAGTTGAGCCGACGCTCGGATACCGAGTCGAGCATGAAGGCAAGGTGGCTGCACTTGCAGGGGACACGATTCCATGCCCAGAACTAGACGACCTCTGCCGCGATGCAGACGTATATATACAGACCGTTTTGCGCCCTGACCTCGTGAACAACCTCGCGGCTTTGATCCCCGCCAATGCCGGACGCCTCACCGACATCCTCGACTACCACTCCACTGTGGAACAGGCCGGCAATACCGCAGCACGCAACGGTGTTAAGCATCTTCTCCTCACCCACTACGTGCCCACCATGCAACCCGGCACCGAAGAGGAGTGGCGCGCGATAGCGGCAAATGAATACTCGGGACCGATCACCCTCGGCCCGGACCTCACGTCGGTTGAGGTGTAAGTTAAAGGGATGCATTTTTGGAGTTTCTCTCTAGCTAAAAAGCTCGCGAAGCGCCTATCAATGGTGACCATGGTTGCACTCGGCCTCGTGGCAGTTGGTCCGTTGATGCCAGTTCAGGCTGACACAATCATCGATTCCATCGCGACAGAGGCTTACACAAATGCCGTGACGGTGAGTCCGGATGGGTCATTAGTTGCGTACACCGAGCAGTCGACGAACAAGGTCCACTTTTTGGACTCGACTCTCACCCTGATAAGAAGTTCATCGGCAATGATGGATCCCAATACGGTCATCATTGACAGCACAAATACGTATGCCTATGTCGGGGCACGTAATGGTCAGGTAATAAACACGGTAGAAATTGCAACTGGGAATGTGATCGCAAGCACATCCACTCTTGCGTGGAACAACAGTTGTCTCCTTATGTTGCCAGGTGGCACACATGTACTGAGCTGCGAAGGTGTAAGTCTTGCCAAACGAGCGGTATCCGATCTGCAATCGGGTACAAGTACCAATATTTCTGCTTCATTTGGGACAGTTGTGATCTCGGCTGAAGCTAGTTCTGATGGCTCACGAATCTATGTAAGCGAGAGCGCTGGCAACGTTGTAGTGCTTGATTCAGGCCTGAATGTGATTGACAACTTTGG
>CAIYHK010000339.1 GCA_903925985.1 uncultured Actinomycetes bacterium | reverse complement strand
GGCGCCTGTGCCGCTGCACCAAAGAATGCGCTGCCATTACCTTGACCAAAGATGAAGGTCAAGCCAGCGCCCTGGAGTGTGGCGATACCAATTGCAACGTATCGAGTGGTCTGGGTGATCTTGCGTTGACCCACCGCACCCATCTGCTGCCACTCTTCGAGCTTTGGAATAACTACACCAAGCACCTGCATGATGATGCTGGCCGTAATGTAAGGCATGATGCCGAGCGCGAAAATGGAGAAAGAGCTAAAGGCTCCACCTGAGAACAGGTTAAGAAATCCGAGTGCACCTTGAGTATCAGCAGCTGATTTCAACTGCTGCACAGCCTGTCCATCAACACCAGGAACACGAATTGCGGTACCGAATCGGTAGATCAACACGATGAACATCGTGAACAGGATCTTGTTACGCAGATCCGCGACCTTGAAGATGTTCTTCAAGTTGGAAAACACGCGGTGCTCCTTTGTGCTTTAGAGGTTCCCAGACAACAACATGACCTTACGATCAACGGTTGGTGAACTGGTTACCCTTTACCGGCGGACGCCCCTGCGCATACGGCAGAGGAATGATTGTGACCGTACCACCAGCAGCGGTGATTGCTGCTTCGGCGGCCTTGGATACGGCGTGAGCGTGAACATTCACTGCCTTTTTGATCTCGCCGCGTGCCAGGACCTTGATAAAGGTGCCCTTGTGCGCAACGCCAGCCTTGAATAGTGACTCGGGAGTCACTTCGGTCAGGCCGACTTCGCTAATTGCATCGAGGTTGATCGCTTGGTACTCCACACGGAAGGGGTTGTTGAAGCCCTTCAACTTTGGAACGCGCTGCTTGAGTGGCATCTGGCCACCTTCAAAACCACGCGCAACAGTGTTACGTGCGTACTGACCCTTGGTACCACGGCCAGCGGTCTTGCCGCCCTTACCGCCGATACCACGACCAACGCGCTTTGGCTTTTTCTTAGCGCCTGGTGATGGTGAAAGTTCGTCTACTCGCATGACATTTCCTCTTTCAGAGATCTCTTGCTCAGGCTTCTTCCGAAACCGTGATGAGGTGCGGCACGCGTGCGATCATCCCACGAATCTCGGGACGATCAGGAAGCGTGTTGGTGTCGCCGATACGACCAAGGCCAAGTGCGCGGAGTGTGCCGCGTGCTTTGGGCTTGACGCCGATCTTCGAGCGAACCTGTGTGACAGTGATGGTTTTTTCTGTAGCCATGATCAGTGAGCTGCTCCACCTGAGTTCTTGCGGTCGTTATATGCCTTCAACATGCCCTTAGGAACGAAGGTGTCAGCGGCGATGCCGCGACGCTTTGCAACCACATCAGGGCGCTGCAGTGACTTAAGACCCTCGATGGTGGCGCGTGCAACGTTGATTGCATTTGCTGAACCAAGTGACTTAGCAAGCACGTCGTGAATGCCAGCCTCTTCGAGGATCACTCGTGCTGCACCACCGGCGATAACACCAGTACCAGGAGCAGCAGGCTTCAAAAGCACGCGGCCTGCACCAGACACTCCGAGAATTGGATGTGTGATGGTGCTACCTGCGAGAGCGACATCGAAAAGATTCTTCTTCGCTTCTTCGGTGCCTTTTTGGATTGCCAACGGCACTTCTTTTGCCTTGCCGTAGCCGAGACCAACGCGACCGTTGCCATCTCCGACAACTACGAGTGCGGTGAATGAAAAGCGACGACCGCCCTTAACCACCTTGGCAACGCGGTTGATCGTGATGACGCGTGACTCGCGCAGTGCGCCGGGTTCGGCGGGAGTGGTTGTTGTTACGTTGCTCATCAGAACTCCAGACCTGCCTCGCGGGCAGCTTCAGCTACAGCCGCAATACGACCGTGATAGAGGTAACCACCGCGGTCGAACACGACCTTGGTGACGCCGGCGGCCTTTGCGCGCTCGGCAAGCAATCCACCGAGACGCTTGGCGGCATCAACAGTTGCACCACCCTTGTCGCGCTCACCGGTTTCCACCGATGAAGCAGAGGCGATTGTGCGACCAAGATCATCATCAATCAACTGCAACGTGAGGTGCTTGTTGGAACGATAAACAGCGAGACGCGGACGCGCTGCTGTGCCGTGAATCTTCTTGCGCACGCGACGGTGACGACGCTGGCGGTTTGTACGACGGACTTCAGACATATTGCTCATGCGATACCTACCGACTACTTCTTGCCCGTCTTGCCGGCCTTGCGCATTACGCGCTCATCCAGGTAACGGACACCCTTGCCCTTGTAAGGCTCGGGCTTGCGGATGGAACGGATGTTGGCGGCAACCTGGCCGACAACTTCCTTATTAATGCCCTTGATCACGATTCGTGTGGGCTGGGGAACTTCGAAGGTGACACCGTCTGGAGCTTTTACGACTACTGGGTGTGAGAAACCGAGCGCAAGCTTCAGTGCATTTGAGCCCTGAGCTTCAGCGCGGTAACCAACGCCGACGATGTCGAGTTCCTTGACGAAACCATCAGTCACACCAGTGACCATGTTGGCAACAAGTGTGCGGGTGAGGCCGTGCAGTGCGCGGTTCTGACGCGAATCGTCAGGACGCTCGACGAGCACGGTGTTCTCTTCCTTGCGGACGATGATTTCACCTGGAATTTCGCGGCTAAGGGCACCCTTTGGGCCTTTAACTGAAACAACACCGGCAGAGATGTTGACTTCAACACCAGAGGGAACAGTGATTGGGGCTTTACCGATACGAGACATAGTTGGTCACTCCTCGATCACCACACGTAGCAAAGAATCTCGCCGCCGACCTTGCGCTTGCGCGCTTCGCGGTCGGTCATGAGACCCTGGCTGGTGGATAGGACAGCAACTCCAAGACCGCCGAGTACCCGAGGTACAGCGGTGGAATTGCGGTAAACGCGAAGACCCGGTGTTGACACGCGGCGCAATCCAGAGATTGTGCGGATGCGGTCATCGGAGTACTTCATCTTGATTGTGAGCACTTGGCCCGGACCCTTGTCAGCAGTGGCAACTTCGAATGTGTCGATGTAGCCCTCTTGCTGGAGGATCTTGGCGAGTGCGACCTTCTGCTTGGAAGACGGCATCTTCACGCTGTCGTGCATCTGCACGTTTGCGTTACGGATGCGGGTCAGCATGTCGGCGATGGGATCAGTCATCATGTCGTATCACCTACCAGCTGGCCTTGGTTACGCCCGGAACTTCGCCGGCATGCACGAGCTCGCGCAGGCACAAACGGCAAAGGCCGAACTTACGGAAAACTGAACGCGCGCGACCGCAACGACGGCAACGTGTGTAAGCACGCACCTTGTACTTCGGTGTGCTGTTCGCTTTGTTGATCAGAGACTTCTTAGCCATTTACTTGGTACTCCTCGATCACTTCTTGCCTTTGGCGCCTGCGGGACCGCGGCGGACAGATTTTTTCTTCGGTGCGGGGCCAGCATCGGCGCCGCGCTTGAACGGGAAACCGAACGCATCGAGAAGTGCTTTGCCTTCTTCGTTGCTGATTGCGGTGGTCACGATGGTGATGTCCATGCCGCGTGATGCGTCGATCTTGTCGTAATCAATTTCCGGGAACACGACCTGCTCGGAGAGTCCGAAGGTGTAGTTGCCACGGCCATCCCACGAATGTGCAGGAAGACCACGGAAGTCACGGATACGTGGAATTGCAATTGACACAAGACGGTCAAAGAACTCCCACATGCGGTCACCGCGCAGGGTCACCTTGCAACCAATTGCTTGGTCCTCGCGCAGTTTGAATCCTGCAATCGAAGTGCGTGACTTCGTAACCACAGGCTTTTGACCCGTGATCAAGGTGAGGTCTGCAACTGCGCCTTCAAGCAGCGATGGCTGCTGGGTGGCACGGCCGACGCCCATGTTCACCACAATCTTGTCGAGTGTGGGCACGCGCATCACGTTATTGATTCCGAGTTCAGCCTGAAGTGCAGCTTTGATTTCGCTGTTGTACTTCTGCTTGAGACGGGGTGCTGTTGTGGTGGTCATCAGATCTCATCTCCGGTTTTCTTGGCGACGCGCACCTTGGTGCCGTCTGCCTTCACCTTGTAGCCAACGCGGGTTGGCTTGCCCTTGTGGAGAAGCGCGACGTTGGATGCGTCCAGCGGGACGTCCTTGTCGATGATGCCGCCCTTTTGATCTTTGTTGGTCGGCTTCTGGTGCTTCTTCACAATGTTCACGCCGGCAATCAAGACCTTGTTGGCCTTCGGGTACACAGCGGTGATTTCACCGGTTGCACCCTTGTACTTGCCTGCGAGAACTACGACGCTGTCGCCTGTTTTCAGTTTCATGTCACAGCACCTCCGGTGCCAGCGAAATGATTCGCATGAACTTTTTGTCACGAAGCTCACGGCCAACGGGTCCGAAAATACGGGTGCCACGTGGTGTGAGGTCTTCTTTGATCAACACTGCAGCGTTCTCGTCGAAACGGATGTATGACCCGTCCGGACGGCGCTTCTCTTTCTTGGTGCGTACTACTACGCAACGAACCACTTCGCCCTTCTTCACACCTGCGCCAGGGATTGCATCCTTGACGGTGGCGATGAAGACGTCACCAATTGATGCATAACGGCGGCGAGTACCACCGAGCACCTTGATAACTAGAACTTCCTTTGCGCCGCTGTTGTCGGCAACGCGAAGACGCGACTCCTGCTGAATCATTTCGCACGCTCCAGAATTTCCACGACGCGCCAACGCTTGAGCTTTGACATCGGACGGGTTTCCATCACGCGTACCTTGTCGCCGGGCTGCACGTCATTGGCTTCGTCGTGCACATAGAGCTTCTTGGTACGAAGAACGAACTTGTCGTACTTGGGGTGACGCACACGCTCTACAACGGCGACAACTGCGGTCTTGGCCATCTTGTTGGACACCACCACGCCATCGCGCACCTTGCGCGCGTTACGGTTCTCTTCGGTCATCACTTACTCACTTTCTGAGCGGTTTCTGCAGCTGCAATTTCACGCTGACGAATCAGTGTGTTGATGCGTGCGATCTGCTTGCGGACTTTGCCGATTTCGGAGTTGTCCTCAAGCTGACCCGTTGCATTGCGAAAACGCAGGTTGAGAGCTTCTTGCTTGGTATTGCGAAGCTCTTCAACGAGTGCTGGCAATTCCATTTGGCGGAGTTCTTCGATTGAACGAGCCATGTCAGATCGTCTCCTCGCGGGTCACAACACGGGCCTTGATCGGCAACTTCTGCACTGCACGATCGAGCGCTTCGCGAGCGGTCTCTGGGTTCGGGAATGAGAGTTCGAACAGGATGCGTCCTGGCTTCACCACTGCTACCCAGAATTCGGGGTTGCCCTTACCGGAACCCATGCGGGTTTCAGCAGGCTTCTTGGTGACGGGCTTGTCCGGGAAGATGTTGATCCACACCTTGCCACCACGCTTGATGTGACGGGTCATGGCAATACGGGCAGCTTCAATCTGGCGTGCGGTCAACCAACCTGGCTCGAGAGCCTGGATGCCGTACTCACCAAATGCGAGCTCGTTGCCACCCTTCGACATGCCGGTCATGCGGCCGCGATGGTGTTTGCGGTGTTTTACTTTGCGAGGCATCAACATTGTGATCAGTCCTCCTGACCGCGGAAGTGCGGTGTCTCGTGCGAATTGTGGATACGACGCTCGATGTCTTCTTCTTCTGCGAGAAGCCTCTCGAACTCAGGATCTGCTTCCTTAATAAGAGGAGCGACTTCGATCGGCTCATCTGCAACAGGGCGTCCAGCTGATGACACAACCTTGCGCGGTGCTGCTGGTGCGGTAGCGATTGCAGAACCCGAGGTCTCGCCCACTGCCATTGCAGCCTCGCGAGTGATCTTGTCGTCGCTCTGGCTCTTGTACGGAAGGATGTCGCCCTTGTAGAGCCACACCTTCACACCAACGCGACCCGAAGAGGTGCGTGCTTCGCGGAAGCCGTAGTCGATGTCTGCACGAAGTGTGTGCAGCGGCACACGACCTTCGCGGTACCACTCGGTGCGGCTCATTTCAGCGCCACCAAGACGACCGGAACACTGAACGCGGATGCCGAGTGCGCCGTACTTCTGCGCGTTCTGCACCGCACGCTTCATTGCGCGACGGAATGCGATTCGGTTAACAAGCTGATCTGCAACACCCTGTGCAACAAGTGCGGCGTCGAGTTCGGCTTGCTTGATCTCGATGATGTTCAACTGCACGCGTGGGTTACCGGTGAGCTTCTTCAAGCCCTCACGGAGTTCCTCGGCCTTTGCACCACGGCGACCGATAACGATGCCGGGGCGTGCGGTGTGAAGATCGATACGAAGCTTGTCGCGTGTGCGCTCTACTTCGATACGTGAAACAGCGGCGTCTTGCAGCTGCTCCATGAGATAGTCGCGAACTTTCCAGTCCTCGGTGAGGTAGTCCTTGTACTCACGCTCGGAGAACCAACGGCTCTTCCAATCAGTGGTGATGCCGAGACGAAAACCGTATGGATTTATTTTCTGACCCATCAGTTTTCCTCGCCAGCTTCCGAAGCTTCTGCTTCGACTACTTCTTCGTTCACAGAGGTGACCTCTTCTCGTTCCTCAACCTGGTCGGCTGGTTCAGTAACTTCTGACTTCTTTGATGCGGCGCGCTTGCGGCTTTCCTCAACGCGTGCACGACGACGAGCGGTTGCACCGCCACGTGAATCGGCCTTGGCCTGGATTACCTGCAGGCGATCGTCATCAAGGCGAGCAACAACCACGGTGATGTGGCAGGTGCGCTTGTTGATGCGGGTGCCGCGTCCGCGGGCACGTGCTGCGAAACGACGCAGGGTCGGACCCTCGTCAGCGAAGCATGCCTTCACGTACAACTCATCGGCGTCGAGGCCATCGTTATTCACGGCGTTGGCAACAGCAGAGGCGAGAACCTTGCGCACGACAACTGCCATTTCACGATCGGTGAAAGCAAGGATCTCATCCGCACTGCGGACGTCCTTGTCACGAATGAGATTGAGCACCACGCGTGCTTTCGATGCGGATGAACGCACGTACTTTGCACTTGCCTTGGTGCCACTGCGCTCGCCAGCGACGAACGACTTTTCGTTGAGCTTGGGACCAGTCATTACTTCTTGCCCTTCACGTTCTTTTCCTGGCCGGCGTGGAACTTGAATGTGCGGCTCGGTGAGAACTCACCAAGCTTGTGGCCCACCATCGACTCGGTGACATAAACCGGTACGTGCTTGCGACCATCGTGCACCGCGAGTGTGTGTCCGACCATGTCGGGAATGATCGTGGAGCGACGTGACCAGGTCTTGATGACCTTGCGATCGCCTGCTGCGTTTTGTGCGTCCACCTTCTTGACGAGATGCTCGTCAACGAAGGGGCCTTTTTTGAGACTGCGTGACATCGGTTATTACCTCCGACCCTTACCTGTGCGACGACGGCGCACAATGAGTTGCGACGATGATTTCTTGGAACGACGGGTACGACCCTCGGGCTTGCCCCATGGCGACACTGGTGGACGACCACCAGAGGTCTTGCCTTCGCCACCACCGAGTGGGTGGTCGACTGGGTTCATGGCCACACCGCGGGTTTGTGGGCGTACACCCTTCCAACGGTTACGACCGGCCTTACCGATCTTCACGAGTTCGTGCTCAGCGTTACCAACTTCACCAACGGTTGCGCGGCAATCGATTGGTACGCGGCGCATTTCGGTGGATGGCATACGCAGTGTTGCGAATTCGCCATCTTTAGCAACCAGCTGCACTGCCATGCCTGCAGAGCGAGCAATCTTGCCGCCCTGACCGGGACGGAGTTCCACGTTGTGGATCACGGTACCGACCGGGATGTAACGCATTGGAAGTGCGTTACCGGGCTTGATGTCTGCGTTTTGTCCGCTCGACACGTGCGTGCCGACTTCGAGACCCTTTGGCGCGAGGATGTACGACTTCACACCGTCTTCGTAATGAAGAAGTGCGATGCGACAGGTGCGGTTCGGGTCATATTCAATTGCAGCAACTTTGGCAGTGACGCCATCTTTGGTGCGCTTGAAGTCAACGAGACGGTACTGCTGCTTGTGTCCGCCACCCTTGTGACGCGCGGTCTTACGACCGTATGCGTTACGGCCACCAGTGCGTGGCTTGGATGCGAGCAGGGTCTTCTCAGGAGTCGACTTCGTGATTTCTGCGAAATCAGAAACGGTCTGGAATCGACGACCAGCTGATGTGGGCTTGCGCTTACGAATAGCCATCTGTGCCTCAGTTCTCGAACAGCGGGATCTTGCTGCCCGCAGCCAGGGTGACCATCGCGCGCTTTGTAGCGGAGCGCTGTCCCAAACGGTTGGTGTTACGTGTGCGGCGGTACTTGCCTGCACGATTCAAGGTGTTTACCTTGACGACTTTGACGCCCCAGATTGCCTCGACTGCGTCGTGGATTTCTGGCTTGCTCGCATCTGGATGAACTTGGAACGTGTAAACGTCACGCTCCATGAGCGCGTAGCTCTTTTCCGACACGACTGGCGCGATGATGATGTCGCGAGGATCTTTCATCACTCACCGTCTTTCTGCTCAGTTGGCAACGTTGCCTGGGTGAAAACAACCCAGTCGTTGCACAGAACGTCGTATGCATTCAACTCACCAGTGGTGATGCTCTGCACGTTCTGCAAGTTGGCGAATGACTTCTTCGCAACAACATCACCGGCTGCAAGAACAACAAGGATCTTGCCGTCAACACCAATTGCATTGAGTGCGGCAACTGCTGACTTTGTGTTTGGCTTATCGAAGCCCCATTCGCTGACCACGACGACTTTGCCTTCGTTCTGACGATCGGACAATGCCGATGCCAGCGCGAGCTTGATCATCTTGCGGGGGGTGCGCTGCGTGTACTTACGGGGCTTCGGTCCGAGAGCGATACCGCCACCGGAGAAATGCGGTGCACGGGTTGAACCCTGACGAGCGCTACCGGTGCCCTTTTGCTTGAACGGCTTCTTGCCACCACCAGAAACTTCAGCACGAGTCTTGGTGCTCTGCGTGCCTGCACGACGGTGTGCGAGTTGTGCGGTTACTACTTGGTGCATCACCGGCACGTTCGGCTGCACGCCGAAAACCGATGCTGCGAGTTCCACTTTTCCGGAATCTTTTCCGGCGGGTGTCTTAACTGCTACTGATGCCATGTTCACTTACCCTTCACCGCGTTGCGCACGATCACGACGCCACCGTTGGGACCAGGCACACTGCCTTTTACCAACAAAAGGCCACGCTCGAGATCTGCTTGAACAACTTCAAGATTGAGAGTGGTTACTTGCTCGTGTCCCATGTGTCCTGCCATGCGTAGACCTTTGAAAACGCGGCCTGGGAATGAGCACGAACCAATCGAGCCTGGTGCGCGGTGATGCTTGTGGTTACCGTGGCTTGCGCCTTGACCACTGAAGTTGTGACGCTTCATTCCACCTGCGAATCCCTTACCGCGGCTCACTGCAGTGACATCAACGAGTTCACCTGCAGCGAGTGTGTCAACGGCGATCTCTTGACCAACGCTGAAACCATCAACTGAGTCGAGACGGAGTTCAACAAGACGCTTGCCTGGCGCAACGCCGGCCTTATCAAAGTGACCAGCCTCAGGCTTGGTGAGCTTGTTCGCGTCTTTCTGGCCGTAGGTGACTTGCACCGCGGCGTAACCATCACTCTCATTTGTCTTTACTTGCACTACTCGGGCCGGCTCAACACGCAGCACGGTTACCGGGACAACGCGGTTGTCCTCGGCCCACACTTGTGTCATGCCGACCTTTTCGCCGACGATCGCTTTTTGTGCCATGGCGGCAGCCCTTTTTCTTGTAGTTCCTTCACGCAAATGCTCCGCGCGGCAAGCCGGCGGAGCACTTCGATTCGGTTTTGCCGTGAGGTACCCATTTCTGGGCGCACACGGACGTCGGTTACTGACTAAAACTGCGGAGTTCCGGGAGACCCCGAAACGCACAAGGTTTTCAAGGCTACAAGTTCGGGGGAACCCGCACAAATGCGGGTTTTGGGGGCCCTTGACCCCTAGCCAGGGCTACCCCGTCGGGGGTAAATTGGGGCCGTGGGCGCCGTCATCGCGGTTCCTCCGTCCACCCAAAATTGAGCACTTCCCCGCAAAAACCATGTGAGGGAGGGTCAAAATGGCCATTTCGGAGGCAAATCGGCTCGCGATGCATCTCGGGCTAAGGAGAGTATTGGGCGATGAACAGGCAGACATCCTGATGGAACACCTTCCCCCTGG
>CAIYHK010000338.1 GCA_903925985.1 uncultured Actinomycetes bacterium | reverse complement strand
TGGAACGGTTGTTCCACTTTCTGGTGGCACCGCAGCTCTCGCATTTGCGCCAGTTGCTGAAGGTATGAAGGCGTATGTCGATTACGCCAACGAGAACAACCTCATTCCTGGTGTAACCCTTGAACTCGAGATCGGTGACGACCAGTACAACAAGGACCTCACACCGACTGCAGTGAACGATCTTCTCGACGGTGGCGTTCAGGCGTTCACTGGAATCGTTGGTACCGATGGCAACCTCGCGGTACGCGACACTCTGAATGAAGAGTGTGTGCCACAGATCCAGGTACTCTCAGGTTCACCTTCGTTTAAGGATGCCGAGAACTACCCGTGGACCACGCCACAGCTCGCGCCTTACGACGTAGAGACCAAGGTGTACGCGAAGCAGTTGGCCGAACTGTTCCCAGAAGGTGTAACCGTGGGTCTCTACCACGTGAACACTGAATTTGGTCTTGCATACGCAGACACTCTGAAGGAAGTTGCCGCTGAGTACGGAATTGAGATTGTTGAAGAGCAGACCATTGAACC
This sequence comes from uncultured Actinomycetes bacterium, assembly GCA_903925985.1. Classification (GTDB taxonomy): domain Bacteria; phylum Actinomycetota; class Acidimicrobiia; order Acidimicrobiales; family Ilumatobacteraceae; genus CAIYHK01. Next base: position 3,019 of record CAIYHK010000338.1, on the reverse strand, counting down.
AACCGAAACTGCACCTCCAACCGCTCAGCTGAATGCACTTGCAGCATCTGGTGCCGAGGCGATCATTGCAGTGCCACTTGGTTCGCAGTGCCCAACCTTCATGAAGGAAGTGGCGAATGCCAAGGCCGCAAACGCTGGCTGGGACCCGAAGGTGTTCATCACCAACACATGTGCATCTCCGCTGATTCTCGGTGTAGCCGGTGACGCAGCCAATGGCCTTTACACATCGAACTTCCTCGAAGACATTGGTGATCCAGCTAAGGCGACAATTCCAAACATCAAGACCTACCTCGACTACATGACCGCACGCGGCCAGGCTGACATCGTCACCACTGCCGCTGCTGGCTGGAGCACGATGGAAGCAGCAGTGGCGATCTTCGCTCAGGCTGCAGCTTCTGAAGCAGGTCTGACCCGTGCCTCGATCATTGAGGCTGCACGCAGCCTCGAGCATGTGCCGATGCTGGGTCGTGAAGGAGTTGTGTTGAAGACCAACGGTGCAAGTGACCAGGCAACCGCTGAGTCACTCACAGTTGTTCAGTACAACGCCGCTGCGAAGACTTTCGCAGACATTGGTTCGTTGATCTCAGACTTCGAGAGCTAGATCCAAAAACTAAAGGCCCGGATCCCTTTTGGGGTCCGGGCCTTTTTGTTACTTCTTTTTGGCTTTTTGTGCCCGCTGTCGCTCACGACGCGCAGCACGCTTGGCATCTTGAGCCACATGATCGATCTCGCGTGCAGGAGCGCTGACTGGCGCCTGACGCAATTTGAATCGGTCATCAGCAGCAATGAGTTCTTTGAATCCGCGCAAACTCATTGAGTACTGCACAACCATCAACTGCGCTGCACCCAAACCAAATTCAGATACAAGGTCAGGCAGTACGCGCTGGAGTTCTTCGAGGGTTGGGTCTTCTGAAGAATCCCCAAGCACTTCAATGCACTTCTGAATACAAGCGTCACCAAGAACAATGCCGACGTTGTAAGAGGACATTCTGCGGTTGGAGCGAGTACGCAGGTTTGCGGTCAGTTTCTCGTCATCATCGAATTGCGCGATCGGAAAACCAAGAAGGCTTGCCAATCCCTCGCGCATTTCCTCGTCAAGGGCACGGGCAAGACCAAGAAGTTCTGAGTCTTCTAGAGCGTCAATCACCGCACCGAAACGCTGATCAAGGAGTATTTGTTCTCTTGAGGTGTTCACGGTTCACTTACTTGTTGCTGGGGGGAATTGAAGAATGCTGATCGCTTAGATCAGACGGCGCGCACGTTTGTGGCTTCTGGTCCTTTGCGACCTTCTCCAAGTTCGTACTCAACAGTTTGTCCAACCACCAGGGTGCGACGACCAGTGCCTTCAATGTTGGAGAAGTGAACGAACAGATCGCGTCCATCTTCTTGGGAAATGAAACCAAATCCCTTTTCGTCGTTGAAGAACTTCACAGTTCCTGTTGCCATTGCCTTACTCGCTTTCACAAAAAGCCGAGTTGCCTCGACTGAGGTCAAGCCTAACCACATTTCAAAGGCCAAAAATCCCTACCTAACAAGTGCGTGCAACTCGCGAACTCGAAAGCGGTAGTCAGAAGTGGTGGAAATGTCGGGGAGTGGGCCGCCGATCCCGGCATTCGAACTCCAAGAGACCTCCCAGACAGTTGTGGCAGAGCCGTGGAAGTAGCCGTCGCGCGACAATGACGACGAGTGGGTATAGGTGTACATACAAGGCGAGACCTTTCGGTCGCCGTAAGCCTTGAACCACATGGCTCCGGGGCCGTCACATGTAACTGGACCCGAGCCAAAAACACCGTCACCTGGGGTGAAGATCAAATCTCTAGGTTCAGCCTTGGTTGTGGCAGTGAGCACGCCGGTAGGTGTTGGAATCCATGCCGTAACTGAAAACTTCACCCATAATGCAGCTGGAACCCAAAACCACGTGCCAACACTGACCACAAACTTGTCGTGTGGCGGCGCTGTGTCCAAGGGAAGAGATGGAATTAGACGCTCAACCCTGTTGCGCGAGATTGAACCAAGTGTTTCCCGATCAATCTCTGGAATCCAATACGCCTCCCAGCCGAAAGGACAATCACGGAACCAAAGTTTGAAAGTGAAATCACCAGAAGTAATCGACGGAGGTTCCAAAGGTGGGCTTGAAGTGTTTTCATAATCAAAAAAGGGGCGCCATGTACATCCCGATTCATCGCGCCCATCGCTACCGGGTGGTGTGCCGAAACGGACCATCGCACTGATTGAGTCCGCATTGGAATCCCCAGACACTTGAGCACCGACATGCTGCTCGCTGAGGGTGAAGATCGAGCTGAAACAGCAAAGGGCAATGAGGGAAGCAGAAAGTGAACGTGGGCTGAACCCGCGCATGACACCCCCGTGTAGCACTAATCCCGATTCGGCCGCCACCGACAGGGAGAACGCTGATCCGCCCAGCATTCAAGAGTCAGGATGCCTCTAAATGCGAGATATTGCAACACACATTGATGCAATTTGGCTCTCCCTTTCTGGGACGGACCCCTAAGTCGGTAGAATTTCAAATCCCCTTATTGAAGGATTCCGATGAGCAATCAGCATCCCGACCTTGTGGACGAGCAGGCATTTATCGACTTTGCGTACGCCTGTCTCGAGCGCAGCAGGGACGACGCTTGGAAACTGAGAGATCTGACCGAAGCCGGACCCGGCGGCACCTTTCAGAATCGATTTGAGCGCGATGCATTCGACGAGCAGCTGATTAATCGTCTAGGTCAACTCGACCTGGGAAACGCGGCGTTGGTTTTTGGGCGCATAGACCGCATTGAAGATGACGGCATCGAGAGTTTTCATATCGGTCGGCTCGCGGTCTCGGATGAGAATCGTGAACCCGTTGTAGTGGACTGGCGAGCTCCAGTCGCCGAGCCTTTTTATCGTGCGACGGGCCGTAATGCGATGGGCCTTGCGCGTCGTCGCCATTTTGTGGTCGAGGGCGGAAAGCTTTTCGGCATTGAAGACGAGCTGTTCGGCGAAGGACACCTTGGAGTTGGGCACGATG
>CAIYHK010000337.1 GCA_903925985.1 uncultured Actinomycetes bacterium | reverse complement strand
CCGTGGCGAAGACATCATTGCTGAAGAATCCGATCTTGCAAGGAGTCTCGCCACCACATGGTCACGAGATCCTGCGCAAGAGTTTCCCCGACTGCATCTCGATCTTGAAACGGCGCTCGAGTCCATCAATTCACGGGCTCGCAACGTGATGCGAATGGTGGCGGTAGCCGAGGGGCCACACACAGCCCAGGTTGAAGCACACGCGTGGAGCACCACTGCAGCGGGCCCCACAGCATTAGCCGACCGCATAGGCGAATACTTGGCTGACAAGTGGTCGATCACGATTGCCGTTGATGACAAATCTTCAATTGTCCGAATCACTGATGCGATGAAAAATAACGGGCTCGAAGTCGCCGACCCATCGGCGGCGATCACAGAGCCTGGTCTGCACGTAATCGAATTCTCGCTCGGGGCCGGTGCCGCATTTAGTGCTGCGAAAACTGCAATCTTGGCCGAGGCCGATCTCTCCGGGCGGCGTCGGCGTGCACGACGAGTCTCCCAGCGATCATCGGCGAGCATCTTCGAAGATTTAAAGCCAGGTGACTATGTCGTTCACCAGCATCACGGTGTGGGCCAGTACGAAGGAATGGTCACTCGTGCAATCGGTGGTGTTGAGCGTGACTATTTGTTGATTGCCTACAAAGGCGCTGACAAGCTTTATGTTCCGACTGACCAGATCGACACAGTGCGTCAATACATTGGCGGCGAAGCACCCGCAGTCAACAAACTTGGTGGTGCCGACTTCGCGCGCACCAAGTCACGCGTTGCCTCAGCGGTTCGAGCCATAGCGCAGGAACTCGTGGTTCTCTATCAGAAACGTGTCAATGCCGTCGGGCACGCGTATGGCGGAGACACGCCATGGCAGCGCGAGATGGAGGAACGCTTTCCATATCTTGAAACCCGAGACCAACTACGTGCTATCGGTGATGTCAAAGATGACATGGAACGACCACACCCGATGGACAGGCTGATCTGCGGAGACGTTGGCTTTGGCAAGACCGAGGTGGCGATTCGAGCAGCATTCAAGGCCGTTCAAGACGGGAAGCAAGTTGCTGTCCTCGTGCCGACAACCCTTCTAGCCACTCAACACATGAACACCTTTACTGATCGTTTTGCTGGCTATCCAATTCGAGTGGAAGTTCTTTCTCGATTCTTGACATCAGCCCAAGCAAAGAAAGTCATCGCCCAACTCGCTACGGGCGAGATTGATGTGATCGTTGGAACTCACCGACTCTTACAAGACACTGTGAAGTTCAAAGATCTCGGGCTCCTCATCGTTGATGAAGAGCAGCGCTTTGGTGTGCAACACAAAGAGGCGATGAAGAAACTGCGCACCAATGTTGATGTGCTCACTTTGTCGGCAACTCCGATTCCGCGCACACTCGAGATGAGTCTTGTGGGCATCAGAGATTTATCTCTGCTGCAAACACCTCCTGCGGACCGCCAGCCAATTTTGACTTATGTCGGCGAGTACGACGAACGCGTTGCCGTTGAAGCGATTCGCCGTGAATTGCTACGTGAAGGTCAGGTTTTTTGGGTTCATAACCGTGTGCGGTCAATCGAAACATTTGCTGCCGAATTAAGAGAGCTTGTTCCCGAGGCACGAATAGCCGTGGCGCATGGCCAGATGGACGAAACAAAGTTGGAACAAGTAGTTCTTGATTTTTGGGAAGGCAACTTTGATGTGCTTGTTTGCACCACAATCATCGAAAGTGGACTGGACATTCCCAACGCAAACACCATCATTATCAATAATGCAAACCACTTTGGATTGAGTGATTTGCACCAAATGCGCGGTCGTGTGGGGCGTTCGAACAAGAAAGCCTTCTGCTATTTAATTACCCCGCCTTTCACCATGATGACGGATGATGCCCGCAAGCGAATGACCGCCATCACAGAGTTTAGCGACCTCGGCAGCGGCATGAACATCGCCATGCGCGACCTCGACATTCGCGGAGCAGGAAACTTGCTTGGGGCCGAACAAAGCGGCTTTATTACCGACATTGGCTACGAAATGTACCATCGCATATTGGATGAAGCAGTTCAGGAACTGAAGGACAGCGATTTCAAAGACCTCTATGCCGACCAACCCGCTCGTCCTGCCGTTAGCGATTGCCAAATAGACACTGACCTCGAAATTCTACTCCCCGATTCGTATGTAAACAGCATAGCAGAACGCCTTTTGTTGTATCGCGAGTTGGATGATATTGGAGATGAAACAGGGCTGT
>CAIYHK010000336.1 GCA_903925985.1 uncultured Actinomycetes bacterium | reverse complement strand
GTGAAACAGTATTGACCCGACTCAACGAGTACCAATCTGTTATGCCAATGCTCAAAGATGGCCTTGAGTACACATCTGATGTTGCCGTGGCCAGTTCACTCGTCGGGCCCCCGGAAACCCTCACGCCTCCAGAGGTGCGCAAGGTCGAGTTGGTTCGTGCCGAACTTGGTCTTACGCAGTTCTACGACGTCAATGGCCGCCTGCTTCTTGTGCCGGCTTTTGATCTCTACAGCGAAGCTGGCCTTGAGGTAACAATCCTTGCTGTGGCCAAAGAGTTTGTTGACGAGAACACACCCGATGATGCGCCATTGCCTGGGGTGGACACACCTACCGATACTGCTGTGCCGCCAACCGAGCCCGTTACTTCTGTTGATCCAGTTCCAGGCGATTTTGAACCCATACCGCAAGAAGATGCTGACAAATTGTTGGGTCTAAACGAGGAAGAAGCCTCCAAAGTTGCAGCAGGGAACGATTGGGTAGTGCGGATCGTTGCGCGCGATGGGGAATTTTTTCAAGTGACCTCCGATTACGTGACCAACCGTGTGAATCTCGAAATTGTTGATGGTGTAGTGATGGCAGTGAGTGTTGGCTAGCACCGCCCGCCTCTCGATTGCTCTTGCGGCAATAGTCATTGCTTCAGCATGCGGCTCCAGTGAAGGCGAGCTCAGTCTTGGAGGGAAAGTATTCGTGGCCACTGAAGCAGTTGGGGAAATCACAATGCCGGCCAAAGTCAAGTTGAATTTCACTGACAGCAACCTCGGAATCAATGCTGGATGCAATAACGGTGGCGGCGACTACAAAGTCAAAGATGGTGTCCTCATCATCGGCACGATGGCGCAGACCGATATGTACTGCGAAGGGCTCATGGAGCAGGAGCAGGCAGTATTTGGACTGATCAGCGAGAGTCCGAATATCACGCTGATTGGTGACACGCTCACACTCGTGGGCGAGGACCTGACCCTGACGCTTCAACTCGCAAGTGGGGACTAATCGGGCTGACAAGTAGCCTTGCGGGGTCATGTTTGATTCCCTGAGCACCCGCTTCGAAGGCATCTTCAAGCGCATTCGCGGTAAAGGTCGTTTGACCCAGGAAGACGTGGATGAAGTATTGGCGGAGATCAGAACTGCCTTGCTTGATGCCGACGTAAACGTAAGCGTTGTGCGAGCGGTAGTTGGCCGAATTCGTGAGGCAGCAGTCGGCGTTGACGTATCCAAAGCACTCGATCCCGCGCAGCAAGTAATCAAGATCGTCAACAACGAGCTCGTTGCGATGCTCGGTGGTGAAACGCTAAAGATCACGTACGCATCAAAACCGCCAACAGTGGTGTTGATGGCTGGCCTTCAGGGTGCGGGTAAAACCACAAACGCAGCGAAGCTCGCAAACTGGTTTAAGTCCCAGGGTCGTCAACCTTTGTTAGTTGGTGCTGACCTTCAACGGCCAGCTGCCGTTGAGCAGTTGAAAACCCTTGGTGCCCAAATTGGTGTGCCGGTCTTTAGTGAAGAAGGAGATCCTGTTCGAACTGCGGCGCGAGGTCTCGCCGAAGCACAGCGAATTGGTCGAGATGTTTTGATTGTCGACACTGCCGGTCGTCTGGCAATCGATGGCGAGATGATGCAACAGGTGCGAGACATCTCGGATGCGATCAAGCCGGATTACACATTCCTCGTGATCGATGCGATGACCGGACAGGATGCGGTCAATACTGCTGAAGCGTTCCATCAAACTCTCGAGCTCGATGCGGTGATCCTGTCCAAGCTTGATGGTGATGCGCGCGGTGGTGCGGCACTCAGCGTCAAAGAAGTAATCGGTCGTCCGATTGCTTTCGCC
>CAIYHK010000335.1 GCA_903925985.1 uncultured Actinomycetes bacterium | reverse complement strand
TTTCCGCGTGCCGCACGACCCGAAACTGGGAACATCTCAAATCGTTGGAAGTCAGTCGTGCGAAACATCTGCTGCGTGATGGAAGAGCCATCAAACGCCGTATAGGTAGCTAGATAGCTAGTACTTCCGTCGTCGTCGGCGAATCGCACCAAACGTGCATCCTCCATGCCGCGCCACTCACTTGATGCATGTGGCCATAAAACGCGTTCCGAATAGCTGCTGTCCTTGGGAAAATCAACTACGTAGGAGCGCTCCGCAATGGTGCGAAAATTCAATACCGTTTCCGCTGCATTACGGTGCGTGTCGTGGCTGTGTAGAAGAACAATTAGGCGCTCTTCTAATTGTTCCAAGGTGAACTCATCTGGCAGTTTGCTGAGCACGGTTTGTGCATTCTCGCCAAAGTCAGAAAGGGACTCCAATGGCCCGATGAAATTTTGCCTCGTAAACAGCGGATCGCTATATGAACCTGGGTGCAATCTGGGTTGTGGTGCGTCAACCGAAATGCCACCCCATTGATCGATGACCCCGGTTCTAAATCCGATCGAAGATCGGTGCCCTTCACCGATTGCTCTCACGGTCATGATGAAACGTGCCATCCCAGCACTAAGACCGGACTGATCGGGGTGCAGTACGGCAGAAGGATTGCACAGTGCGGCACCTTCGACTGAAAACTCGTGGGTGAAGCACGCTCCAAGGAGCTTCCAGCGATCGTTGGATAACTCATTATCGGACACGATGCATTCGCACGCCCTTTGTGCATGGGCATGGAGAAGGGCATCAAAGTCATCGTGTCGATGACTGAAATCCTTGGTGACTATCGCAAGTGCCGTTCCAACCTCATCATCGGATAGCGCAAGAACTCGTTGGACCACAACATTGATCCTGCTTTCAGTGCTCCCAAAGTCTTCCTGTCCGGCTACGAAAATCTTGATGAGTACACGAGTTGGGTCGGGTAGCAGGCGGTGACTGGTACGGATCGCAATTGATGAACTGTTTGGTTCGCTAATTCTTTGCACCAGTTCTCCGCTCTGCAAGATGCTGCAATGTGGCGATCATCGCAAGTGTGGACTCAGCACCTTGATTGCGGTTGACCCCCGTTCTCGTAAGGCCGTCAAAGCCGCCACCGGAGATGGGGTCAATCATGATTTGGTTCGAATCATTGTGACCTAGAAACCAGAGAATCGAATGCTTGAGCCCGCGACCCCAAACTGGATCATGGGTAATTCGGTAGGCGCGTGCACAAGCTTCAGCGATTGCAGCCGCTTCGATGGGTTGCTGGTCAAAACCGGGTTTGCGCTCACCTGCGCCACTGCCGTTGGTTGGCGTAAGGGAAAGGCGGTCCCCAGTTGTCTCGTGAGCGATTAGCCAATCCAGCATTGTGAGCCCGGTGTCTAGAGCTGAATGGTTGGCAGTGGCATAACCCGAAGCAATCAGGGCTTCCGGGATAACTGCATTTGCATAACTAAGCCGTTGCTCAGGCCAAATCCAATCTGAGTCGGTGGGGATATCGGGAACGTGTTCTGCAAAGTCGCGCAGAAACTCCAAGGCGACTTCGTGTTGAGGAAAAGTGCGCAAGACCTCTGCCGCGCCAAGGGCAGCAAAACTCTGAGAACGCAACCAATTCGATTTTTGCTGAATTGCGCATTCAAAGCATGACAATGCGCGTTGCCGCACAGACTCGCTCTCGGCCTCTGCTACTGCCACCCCGGTTGCCCAAACGAGGCGTCCCCAACAGTCGTCTGTAGACGGTTCATCGGTCCATTGCCCGTGGTGGTTCATGCGATTGTAAACACGACCCGAGGTAGTGACGGCTTTGCTGACGAATTTGAGAGCTAGTGATTCAAGTTTTTTGGAAGTCATTGACGGGGTAGCAGTTCGCGCTGCCACAATCAAAAGTCTCGCGTTGTCATCCGTGCAGTAACCGTGTTCATAATCGGGCTGTGAACCACGGGCGTGTTCGAAAATGCCGTGCTCGCCAGAAAGTGTCACCAAATGGCGAAGCGAAACATGGCGAACCAATTGGTTCGTGCTCAACTTGCAACCCCAATCTTGGAGTTGAACGTAACTCGGCGCGCAATCGTGCTGTATTGCCTGGCAACTGTCGACCAAGTGTGAAGTGGCGCGAGTTGTGCGGCGCGACCCGCCATTTTGATGACCGCTTCTGGATGATGTAGCACACGCTTAATCGCTCTTGACATTTCCTCTGGATTCTGTGGCGGCACGAGGATTCCTGCACCACCAGAGAGCAGTTCCACTGCATGAGAAAATTGGGTAGCAATTACAGGCTTACTAGCAGCGATGGCATCGACCAGCACTCCAGAGGTGATCTGATCCATTGATTCGTATGGGAGTACCACGCACGTTGCGGATCGAATTAAATCAAGCAGTGAGCCAAGCGGCTTATAAGACGCATCAAACTGCACGATTGAACCGATGCCAAGCTCCTGCACCTTTGCCTGAAGCATTTCGCGGTAGGCCTCACCTGAGTCGCGAACGATGTTTGGATGTGTTTGCCCAGCAACCAGATAACGAAAATTTGGCACTTCATCTTTTATTAGCGCAATTGCCTCAAGAACCCACTCAATACCCTTGCCGGGTCCAAGCAGGCCCCACGTCAGTAACAGCGGGGGTTCTGCTGACGTGAGGCCTGCATTCGGGGGGATGGTTGCTCCGTGGGGAATCGTCATGATCTTCGATTCATCCACTTCGTAGAGGCCAAAAAGCCGCTGGCGCGCTACTTCAGTCATCGTCACTACCGCAGCAGAATGACCAACAACTTCTTCAAGCACAATCTTTTGTCGTGAAGTTGGGCGCAGGGGTACTGAATGCAACGTGGAGATCACTGGCACCTCTAGCTGGGTCAAGAGGTCGAGTGCTCCCTGACCATCCGAGTGACCAAAAATTCCATATT
>CAIYHK010000334.1 GCA_903925985.1 uncultured Actinomycetes bacterium | reverse complement strand
GTGGTGCTGGTTGTCGGCTCTGTGGTTGTGGTGTCAGGAAGCGTGGGCACGGTTGCGGTAACACCAGTTGAAATATCGGGTTCGTGATTGTGCAACGCAACGCCAGCTCCAATCCCGGTCAAAACTAGTGAGGCGCCCACCACAAGCGATACGGCTGAGCGGCTGATCAAAGCTTTCGAGCGGCGCACCGGATTCTCAATGAGTCGATATCCGAGCTCAGATAAACCAAGTACCAATAGCAGGACTCCGATGCGGGCGGTAACACTGAGATCTTCACCGAGTTGGCTCTGTGTGATGATCAGTGCTGGCCAATGCCACAGGTAAAGCGAGTATGACCTAGCACCTACCCATTGCATGAAGCCGTTGCGCAAAATCAGGACGGGCCCATTAGCAACTTGATCTCCGGCGATTAAAGCGAGACCCGTTGCAATCACTGGCACGGCAGCGATCGTGCCCGGAAACGCCACTACGTCAGCAAAACTAAGTACCGACACGATGATTCCACCCACACCAAGCCAGCCAAGTGTGGCGCGAATTGTTGGACTCAAGTTGGCGGTATTAGCCGCGAGTGCGGCAAGCAATGCACCAAGCCCGAGTTCCCATGCACGCGTGTGAAGACCAAAGTATGCCCAAGATGGTGTTGCACTCGTCAGTGTGGCGCTAAGTGCAAACGAGACGATCACGATCAGTCCCATTGCAATTGCAATCTTGTGACGAATTCTCTTGCCGCCCAATGTGACTAGGGCGATAAGACCGGGCCACACCATATAGAACTGCTCTTCGACAGCAAGTGACCAATAATGCTGAATCGCCGATGGTTCCATTGCGGCCTGGAGGTAGTCGGTTCCGCGATGGGCAAATACAAAGTTCACCGAAAACGCCGCTGCCGCCATGATGTCGTTGGCAAGTGCTGACAATCGGGTCGGCTGCAACCAAATTGCTGAGGCAAGAGCCGTTACAGCCATCACGGCTACCGAAATCGGTAGCAACCGCCGGGCTCGACGAGCGTAGAAGTCACGGATGGAAATTCGACCGTTCGCCTCACGTTCATTGATGAGGAGTGAGGTGATCAGATAGCCGGAAATCACGAAGAAGACATCAACACCTACATAGCCGCCACCAAAGCCTGGGATGTCAAAATGAAAAAGAAGAACTGCAATTACTGCGATTGCTCGCAGCCCCTCGATGTCCTTACGGTGTTGCACTCAGTCGATTCTGCTACTTCTTGGGCGGAATGTCATTGAGCACCGATTCAACGCGACGCTTAACATCGCCTGCACCAGCTCCGGCGGGCATGATATGCACTCGCCCAGCCTCAATTGCTTCAATCGTGGCCACTGCCACGTCGCGGGGATTTAGTACCAAGCCAAATTCAGCGGCTGCATCATCCATCGATCTGGCACCAGCGATCACTTCAGTGACTTCCGCGCCGGCGGGCTTCAGCATGGCTGAAGTTTCGCCCAAAGCCGTGCGTACCAATCCCGGGCACAAAACACTGGCCCCAATCTCTGAATTGAGTCCACGTAGTTCCACGTTCAGTGATTCAGTCATGCCGACCACAGCATGTTTGACCGCGTTGTAAGGGGTTAGATAGGGAAGCACAGTGAGGCCACCAACTGATGCTGTGTTAACAAAATGACCCACGCCGCGTTCGAGAAAGTGCGGAGCAAATGCCCGCACACCGCTAACGATGCCCAACAATCCAACATCCGTCAACCACTGCCATGTCTGATGGGTCTGCTCCCACATCGGCGCCATCTTGCATACAACGCCAGCATTATTGCAGACGATGTCTACGTGTCCGAACCGTGCGATCGAGGCTTCAGCTAAATGGTCCACTTGCACTGGGTCTGCAACATCGGTGACGATGCCCATGCACTCAACTCCATTTTTTTGGAGGTTTTCAATTGCGGCATCAATGG
>CAIYHK010000333.1 GCA_903925985.1 uncultured Actinomycetes bacterium | reverse complement strand
GGGTGGCAATTGTGTCCACTCCGGTGGGATGCAACAGCATGGTCACAGGGAGCTCTTTCATTGCAGCCAAGGTTATTAGCGCAACCGCGGCGCCAACGCTTGGAAGCACAAGTGGAACCGAAACGCGACGCAACACAGAGAATGGGCTTGCACCGAGAGAACGCGCAACGTCGTCCAAGGATGTTGGGATCTGGTCTAGAGCGGCACGTAAAGATGCAACTGCCAGTGGCAGGAACAACACCACGTAGGCAAGGATCAACAACGGTGCTTCTAGATAAATCGGGCGTAGTGCCTTTACGCCCACGAACACCATGGAGATACCGATGACGATTCCAGGAAGTGCGTGCGTCACAAAAGTTGCACCTTCGAGAATTTTCGCCCCCCGACTCTTGTAACGCGAAGCCAATACTGCAACAGGGAGTGCAAGCAACACTGTAATCAAAGCAGCGAAAAGCGAGTACCGAACTGAAGCCCAAACGGATTCAAGCATTGGACTGATTGAGTCACGATCGAAGTTGCCCCAAACCCAAGTTGTAACTCGCCACACGGGAAACGCAAGTGCAATAGCGACAGTCGTCCCAAGGATCATTTGCATCACTGGCTGATTGATTTTGACATTGTGAGTGTGCCCCACAGACCGCGCAGATACCGTGCGTACTTGGGCCCCGCGAGACGCGGACTCCAAAATCACGAGCACCAGCGCGACCACGATCAACACACTTGCGAGCACAGCAGCACGCGATGGATTGAATCCAGCTCGATACGCGCCAAAGATCACCCAAGTGAAGGCATCAAATCGCATCGCTGCAACGGCACCAAAATCACTCAGCGCGTACAGCGCAACTAACAACATCCCAGACAGAATCGGGCCCCGAACTTGCCGCGCCGCTATGACCATTTGCCGAATCGAGCCTCCACGACCATGAATCTCGGCTAGTTCTTCTATTGCTGGGTCAAGGCGGGTCATCGCTGCAGCAACCGGAAGATATACATACGGATACGAGACTGCGATGAGAACCAACGCCGCACCCCAGAAGCCTGCGATACCGGGACGCCAACTAACCCAAGCAAAAGCTGCCAAATAACTCGGAACGGAAAGCGGAAGCGCCAACACAACTCGCCAAATTGAACGACCCCAGAGATTCGTACGTGTGACCAGCCAGGCTGCGGGCACTGCGATCAGAACACAGCCAAGCGTTACTGCCACGGTCAAGCTCAAACTGTTCACGAGAAGTTCAAGTGTTCGGCTACGAAACAATTCCTCCCATACGTAGTCAAAGCCACGCTCAAACATCACCTGGGCAAGAAATGCCAACGGCGCAAGTGCAATGAGACCCGCCAGTACAGCGGGTACCACTATCGAAAGCGGTGCCCGCCTTCTCGCACCGTGAGCCTCGTGCTTTGCCAACATTGGTTAGTCGGTCAACAATCCAACATCTGAGAGCAACTCCTGGGTTGCATCAAGTGACTCAAGATCAGACAAATCAAGCGCTGGTGGATTCAACTCATCAAATGCTGGCAAGCCTTGGTACTGAGCGATGCCCTCAACGAGTGGATATTCATATGAGCGTTCGACAAAGTAGTTTTGGCCGGCGTCAGATAATGCGAACGCCACCAAACACTGACCAAGTGCCGCTGATTCGGAGCCCGCGAGCACGCCCATACCCGCAACGTTGACGAGCCCTCCAACATCACCGCTGTCCATGAATTGGTTTTCGGCAACTACTGCAGCGTCCCCTTCAGCAGCAATCAATTCATACAGGTAGTAGTGATTCACAAGGCCAATTGAGACCTGCCCGGCATTCACCGCATCGCGGACGGCTGAGTTTTTCTCATACGCCACGGGGTCATTGGCGGCAAAGCCTTCAAGCCATTCGCGTGCGGCGTCGTCGCCACGAATCACTCTGAGAGCGGTAACAAAGGATTGCCAAGATGCGTTAGTTGGAGCAAAGCCAATCTTGCCCTTCCACTGTGGAGTTAGAAGAGAATCAATGTTGGTCGGCGGAGCACTTACGATCTCGGTGTTGTAGACCACAACACGCACTCGACCACTCGTACCCACCCACTTTGATTCCGATGAGCGGAACTGCTCCCCTACACGATCCAGAATTGAAGATGGCAACTCAGTGAGAAGATCGGCATTGGCCAACGCACCGAGTGCACCCGCATCCTGCGAAAAGAAAACATCAGCGGGAGTGGAAGCACCTTCGGTCAGAATTTGCC
>CAIYHK010000332.1 GCA_903925985.1 uncultured Actinomycetes bacterium | reverse complement strand
CGCGCCTTGAAGTTGATGAACCAGTTATCAGGATGAGTTTCGCTGTGAACACATCGCCATTTGCGGGTCGAGAGGGTAAGTACTTGACGAGTAGACACCTTCGTGAACGACTTGACCGTGAGATTCTCGGCAACGTATCTATTCGTCTTCGGGACACAGAATCGCCAGAAGTGATTGAAGTCGCTGGACGCGGTGAGTTGCAGCTCGCGGTTTTGATCGAGAATATGCGACGTGAAGGCTATGAACTCCAGGTCTCACGGCCCGAGGTGGTCACAAAGGAAATCAACGGCAAGAAATCTGAACCGCTTGAGCACGGTATCTGTGATGTGCCCGACGAATATGTGGGGGCCGTTACGCAGGCACTTGCTCCTCGAAAAGGCCGAGTCAGCGATATGCGCCCTGGTGATCCGGGCCGTACCCTGATTCACTTTGAGGCCCCATCGCGCGGCTTGATTGGCTTCCGTTCACTTCTTCTCACGGTGACCCGTGGTACTGCACTACTCAATGGTCAACACGCCGGGTGGACTCCATGGGTGGGCGAACTTCCTCATCGTCTCGGTGGGGCAATGATCGCCGACCGTATGGGTTCGGTCACCGCTTATGCGCTTGACAATTTGCAGAACCGTGGAACCTTGTTCGTGTCCCCAGGTGACGAAGTTTATGAAGGCATGGTTGTAGGCGAGAACGCGCGCAACGATGAGATGGTGGTCAATGCGGTGCGGGCCAAAGAAAAGACCAATATTCGAACACATAGTCATGATGAAGGTGTGAAATTGGCCAGCCCCGTTATCCACACACTTGAAACTGCGATTGAATGGATTGCCGATGACGAGATCGTTGAGGTGACACCCAAGACGATTCGTATCCGTAAGAAATATCTAGGTCTTGAGGATCGTAGGCGCGCCTTTAAAAAGGCGAGTGCTTAACTAGCGTCTTACGGCAGGGTGAGGAAGTGTCACCGTTGTTGGTGTTGCAAGTAGTTCCACCAACATCGTGTAGACCTCTTCACCGCAGAGTTCGACAATCTCATCTCGCAGATAGACATAAGTGGGCTTGGTCCCAACAAATGCCTCTGGGCTGTCGGTGCACCACCAATGGAACTCATCGCCGGCGTCGCCCCAATCGCGACGCTTCCACTCACGAACGAAGGAAATCACGTGCCCATCGTCGCCCTCGTGCTCTTCGAGACGCACGGGTACCTGCCAGCAGACATCGGGTTTCCAGTCCATCGGGCGTTCGCCCACTTCTAAAGCGGCCACATGGAGGGCGCATCCTGCGCCGCCTTCGAAACCCGGCCTATTGAGAAAAATGCATGCGCCATCGACCACACGGGTTTTTATGCTTCCGTCCTTCTCTTTAACGGACCAGCCCTTTTTCTCGGCAACCTTCTTGTGTTGCCAGTGCTTTGATTTGAGGCGCTTAACAGCCTTAACGACTGTTTGTTGGTCTTCGTCATCGATGAAGTGTGCTCCAAAACTGCAGCAACCCTGTGACAATTCGGTCGCGTCGGTTTCCAGAATCCCCTTGCAACCCGAGCCGTAGATGCACATCCAATTGGACTTCAGGTATGTGGCATCGAACATCCACGTGCGTTTCTCCTTCGGATCCTCGAAACTGACCCATTCATGGAGATCTTCATGGCCTGACACGGTGTCTAAACCTAATTGAAATCGACGGTGTCTCAAAGACGAACACGTACCATTACGACATGAATCTCACAGAGTTGATTATCGATCTTGAATCTGTACGCGAGCGGCTCGACTCGATAATGTTCGAGTCCTTGCGAGAAGCAGCGGCTACAAAATCTGGCCGCCCTGCTACCGATAAGGAACTCATGAAGGTTCAGCGCGCCATTGACAAGGCCATTAATACGCTTCGATTGATAGAAGACTGACCTAGTTAGAAGCGATTTACTGCTCGGATAAGGCTGTGTAAGTCGCCAAAATCATGCCGACCGAAAGGAAAGGCAAGCCGCACAAGACCAGTCTCACCAGGGTCGCGTCGAGCCGATGTGGCGGGATCAAGGACTCGGATTTGGTCCTGATGAACTATCGAATTGAATTCCTCATTCAGAAGCTCGAGCTGGGTGGTGGATGGTTCACGCTGAAGGCGAAGGATTATTAGTTCGCCGACATAACGCATCGAATGGTAATTGCGATAAAAATCAAGAATGGCGTTGGCTGCCACCGCTGAACTATCCGTGCGAACAAACAGATCTAAATCGTTGGAACTCACTAATTGTCGAGATGCGAGTTGATCACGAATGAAATCCTCGACTTCACTCCAATACCGGTCACCTGGAACATCCAGCAATACGATCGGAACTGGAACCCCCTTGCCGGTCTGGGTCAGCGTTAACAGTTCGAAGGTTTCATCAAGAGTTCCGTACCCTCCGGGCATGCAGATGAATCCGTGAGACTCCTTCACCAACATCAACTTTCTAGTGAAGAAATACCTCATCGCAACATGCTTGGGATCATCTTGGATCACGGGGTTTGCTTGCTGCTCGTTTGGTAGACGGATCGATACGCCGATTGATGCTTCGCGACCTGCGCCACGCATCCCAGCTTCCATAATGCCGGGCCCGGCGCCAGTGACGACCATCCATCCCGCATCGCTAATTACCTTTGCTACGTCTTCGGTCTGGCGGTAGAGAGGGTCGTGTGGAGCAGTTCGTGCCGAGCCAAAAACCGTCACCTTTCGGCGTTCACGGTAGGGGCGAAACATCTCATAGGCCTCGTGCATCTCCGCCAATGCACCGGAAGTGATCTTTAGATCAAGAGTGTCTGTATCAGCAGATGCCATTGAACTGATAGTTGTAAACATTTCTTTGTAGAGATGACGATTGCGACGCGGCGCAATTAGCTCCAGAAGTCTGGTAATTACTTCTTCAATCTCGTCAACGGGATCAGAAGGGCTCGCACCACCAATGTTCATTGACATGGCATCACTCTAAATGCGAATCACGCAGAGAAGGTGACGGCCTTGTCCTTTAGAGTCTTCAAAAGATCGTCGAATGAGGTGATGAAAGCCGCCACACCTTCGTCCTCTAATTTGGCTGCTACAGCATCCACATCTATGCCGTGTTCAGCTAACTCATCCCACTGTCGTATTGCGAGTTCCGAGTCTGCGTCTATGGATCGAGCCAAGCGTCCATGATCAGCAAATGCCTCAAGGGTGTTTTCTGGAAGGGTGTTAACGGTGTCTGGACCGATCAGGGAGTCAACATACAGAGTGTCTGGGTAAGCAGGGTTTTTGGTGGAGGTAGATGCCCAGAGCGGACGCTGAGTCTTCGCACCAAGAGCCTGCAAACGCTCCCAACGCAGTCCTGAGAAGACTCTTTTGTATGCCTGATAGGCGAGTACACCCTGATTGACGGCTGCGGTACCCGCCAGACTCGAGTCGATTCCGAGTTGCTTGTCAATTTCAGAATCAACGCGGCTTATAAAAAATGAAGCCACGGACGAAACACCAGAAAGGTCAGTGGCACCCGCCGCAACTGCATCTTCTAATCCCGAGATGAAAGCATCCATCACTTCTTCATAGCGAGGGATCGAAAATATCAGTGTGACGTTAACGTTGCAGCCGTCGGCGATCATCTGACGAATGACAGGCAGACCAGCAAGCGTGGCGGGGATCTTGATCATCACATTTGGCTGTTTTATGCGACTACGCAACCAGCGCGCCGCACTCAAAGTTCCATCGGTGTCGTGCGCGAGACGCGGATCAACTTCAACAGAT
>CAIYHK010000331.1 GCA_903925985.1 uncultured Actinomycetes bacterium | reverse complement strand
CCGCAGCATCACCGATGACAAGGAAAGTTGGACCACTCTTTGGCCCAACTGAGCCACCCATCGGAATGCGTCCACTCTTGGCTCGCTGTGTTGGTTCATCAGGATTAATTCCCCATGAGTCCGCGACTTGATGTGCATATGCATCAAGCAAGTGGGTTGTGTTCACGCTCTTGAAGTCACGGAAAGTGGACAGGAGTCCAACGCCGATATTGATGGTGCCGTCACCAACGGGGAAGATCCAGCCATAACCAGGCATCGCGTTCCCGTTTCGGTCTTTCACGTCGAGCGCGGATTCAATCCATGGTTCGTCGTGACGCGGTGATTCCCAGTAGGTACGAATCGCAGTTCCGTATGGCCACTCTTTGCGGCGCATCGTGCCAAGCGAGCGACCAAATCGACTGTTGGCTCCATCTGCAACAACCACATAACGCGCGGTGATCTCTTTGGTGTTGCCGGATTTGTCCTTCACCACTGCACCGCGCAGGAACCCGCGGTCCAGAATCGGAGCGAGGGCTTCGTGACCAGTCAACAAAGTGGCACCTTTGGACTCCGCATTTCGGGCAACGATCTGGTCCAGCTCACTGCGACGAACCACGTACCCGTGCTGTGGATAGATCGAGTGCGACGGCCACTGGAGTTCGAGGGCTTTGCCATGAGCTGTGGCACGAAGGCCTGAGTACCGGTGATAGGGGGTCAGGGCTTCAGCCAAACCCATGTCGGCTAGCTGCTTGACCGCTCTTGGTGTAAGGCCGTCACCACAGGTCTTTTCCCGAGGAAACTCTTTCTTTTCAACGATTGTGACATTGTGATTTTGCTGCGCCAACCAGTAAGCAACAGCTGACCCAGCAGGGCCGCCACCAATTACTAAGACGTCGGGGGATTCGTCATTGTTCAGAGGGCTCAGCCTATGGATGGCCGAGGCTCAGTCCCAACCTCGCCTGGAGCGTTCTCCAACATTCCGAAGTCGTCTGCAATCGAAGCAAATGAAGACTCGCCACTTTCGAGTGCCAAGAAAATTGGCGACTCTGGCGAGCACCAGGTCTCGTATTCGCCGGCCCATTCTTCAGACGCTGGGTCTGCGCCACCGATTGTGTACCGCTCATGGCAGACAACCGAGAGAATCTCATAATCGGTGAGTCCGCCACCGGCGTCAACTCCCTGGGCGGGCATCGGGCCACCGTTGTAGGCCAACGGAGCATGGGCTCCGCCTTCACGATCAGGGTTGCCGTAAACCTCCAAACCCGCATTGGCAAAGGCTTGCGAGCCGGTGTAGACGAAGTTCAACATGTCTTCAATCCGTGGGAAGGTCTTTAGGACCTCGCCCTGATGGAGCGCGCGTCCCGCACCCCCAGCGCCAGCGGCACCGTGGCAGGACGAGCAACTGGCATAAATCTCAGCACCCATGGCGAGGGGACCCTCAACCGTTGCCTCTTTGGGCTTGACCGCAATGAAGTACAAAAAGGCCCAAAGCGGGAGCATGCTGAGTGTGGCCATGGCCCAAAATGGGATTTTTTTGCGGGTCTTAGCTGCCGCAACGTAAGCCGGGTCAGGCTTTGCAGCCACGACCTTGGGCGCCACTTCCGCCTTTGGGGTCGCGGGAACCGGGGTCGATGAAGTCGTTGCCGGTGCGGTCTCTGAAGGTGTGGATTCGCCCGATCCGCCACCACGGCGGTCACGTGAGCGCTTGAGCAGATGCTCTGGAATCTCGGTCACAAATGGTCCTTTGGTCAAGGTTGTGTTGCTCACATCGTACGACACAGCCGCAGTGCGTCAACGAATCCACTGCCGTCTCAGCCTGTGACAATTTTGCCGTGCACCACTTCAAGCGACGCACTACACAAACTCACTTTCGAACCCGACTTTTTCGCACTAATGCACAAGAAAATCAAGGCTGGGTGTGCTCAGAAGCACATTGGATAAATGGCGTAACTCGAAGGATCGGTGACTAGTGTTCTAAACGTCGGAAATTAAGAGGAAGGGCTCTCCGCCACCATGCTGGCAATTGACATCCTCGCGTGGCCTGGGGTGAACCAGGCCTTTTTGTTCTCGCTAGTACTCACCGTTGGGCTTATCGGTGCAGCTATCGCATACGGAAAACGCCGCCCCGTAGATCGCAAAGCGACCTGGGGTGAGGCGATGTTCGGCAGCGTTTATGCATTCGGTGTCATGTTCCTTGCATACGGCGTTGTACCGCATCAGTTCATTGACCACGCAGACAAAGACCTCGGTTGGCGTAAAGACAAAATCCTCTTTGGACCAGGTGGGATTCTGAAGCCAAAGGCTCTCGGTGGAAATTTCCCGATGACGGTTTCCTACGAAGCTCTACGCGACATCATCGTTGTTGTCATCTACGTCGTATTCGTTGGTGTAGCTGTTTGGAGTTTTGGCTGGTGGCAAAAGCGCGGTCAGAAGATCGAAAAAGCGCCAACCAGTACTTATGGTCGTCCGCTGGTGAAGAAAGCCTGATTCGAAATGGCACGCACTGACGCAAACCCACCGATG
>CAIYHK010000330.1 GCA_903925985.1 uncultured Actinomycetes bacterium | reverse complement strand
TTGCTGACCTGATGCAAGATATACCAGTCAATGTTGTTGACCCATTGATCATGTTGAGCCGCATTCGTGAAGCACTCAGCCGCTAACGCAATTCCGTTTTCTAGTAATCCGCGAGTATCGGTGGTCATTCTTTCAAGAGTGCCAATACACAACTCGTGATGTTCGGTTGCTGCACGCGAGACGCCGCCAACAATGCGGTGTCCACCTTGGTCTGCTGGCCCCAACACAGCCGCAACTGCACCAGACCCGAGAGTAAGAGAAGCGAACTCAGCAAAAATGTCTTCTGCAGTAGTGCCCGGTGCTTGTAGGCGTCGAATGGTTTCTTCTTGCGTGTAACGGCTGCCTTCACCATCGACAATGAGCACGTAACGAACCTGTCCGGAATCAATTAACTGTGACGCAACCCAAATTGCATTAATGAATCCCAGACATGCATTTGCAAGATCAAAGTTCATTGCCGAACTGGGGAGACCTAATTGGTGATGCACGGACGATGCCATCGACGGCTCGAGATGGTGCTTACACACTGATGTACTGATGAGGACATCGATGTCGCTGGCCTGAACTCCCGCGTTCTTTAATGCTTCACGCCCAGCTTCGGCCGCCACTTGGTCAAAAGTGGTGCCTTCTGGCCACCATCGACGGCTGTGAATTCCTGCCACTTTCTCCAAGAGGCCAGGGCGCACGCCACAGGCCGCATAGGTGTCAGCTAATTGCTCGTCGATCCAGGCTGAAGTGACTTCAAGAGGGGCATCAACAGCCCCGAGTGCCACGAGCGCAGTGTTTTTTGCCGTAAACACAGCATTCGTCATGACAACTCCTTTTGGACAGCCTAATGCGAGACTGCAGGGATGGCAGAAGAGGCTGATGACCTACCAGTACTCGCGTGCCCCCATTGTGGCCAAGCGTTTCACCGGGTCCCCCACGGCGTCATTTGCCCATCTGGGCACGCCTTTGATCAAGCCAAGGAGGGCTACTTCAACCTGCTTCCTGGTGGACGCCTGCCCAGTTCCTCCACATCGGGCGACACAGCCGAATCACTCCAAGCCCGGCGACGGTTTTTGCATGCGGATTGGTATCAACCCATTGCTCAGGCCCTGCGGAACGCACTCGGCACTCACGTGGGCCCAATCCTCGATGTGGGCTGTGGTGAAGGCTGGTACCTCTCTCAGCTTGAGTCTCCTCAGAAATTCGGACTCGATATTTCAAAACGTGCTGTACAGATGGCTAGCAAGTTGATTCCCAATGCTCAGTTCATTGTTGGCACCGCGCATCGACTTCCCATTCTCAATGAATCCTGTGATGCGGTCTTCACCGTCTTTGCTCCGCACTCGCATAGCGAGTACCTGCGCGTGCTTCGTCCGGGCGGTCGATGGGTCACCGTTACACCAGGTCCGCAACATCTTCATGAAATGCGTCCAAAGAAAGATCCATCAATTGAAGAACGCGAACGACGCCGAAGCGAACCACCACAAGAATCTCAACAAGCCGAGCGAGTGACTTTCTCTCTCTCGTTATCGATCGACGCAGCACACGATCTGTTCTCTATGACTCCTCTTCGTTGGCAAACTGCAGCCGATGCCGCACCTGTCACGTCTGTTACAGCCGACGTTTGGGTCTCGTGGGGAACTTCGCTCTAGCGTTACGCGCGTGCCAACTTTCGACGCAACCTATTATTCGCGCTTCTACGGAAAAGATGGTGCGCATGACGAAGAGCGAATTGCCTATTTGGCATCGGCTATTCACAACATGTGCGCATGGTGGGGCGTAGACATTCACACAGTTCTTGATGTTGGTGCCGGAATGGGAATGTGGCGTGACTGGTACACAGAACACCGCCCTCACGTCTCGGTGCAATCTATTGATGTCAGCGAGCATGCGTGCGCCACATGGAATCACGAACTGCGAAACATTGCCGAGTGGATACCAACGAGAAAAGCAGATCTTGTGGTGTGTCACAGCGTGTTGCAATACCTGGACAACGAATCAATCATCACAGCGTTTGCGAACCTGGCCGCTGGTACAAAATGGGTGCTGTACCTAGAGTTACCCACCAAGTGGGATTACGAAAACGTGGTTGATGTTCGTAGCACCGATATGCAGGTGTATAAGCGCAGTGCAGCGTGGTACCGCAAACATTTGTCTCAGCACTTCACACAAATTGGTGCCGGAATGTGGACCCCACACTCGGGAATTCCTATGTATGAGCTTGAGGCCAGTCGTTAGTTCGCACTAGGTCGGAAGCGATACAGAGCGTTTCCTTCTCCGGTGTCATGAAACACCATCTCCACGGGCATTCCCACGGTGACAGATTCTGGGTCGCAGTCA
>CAIYHK010000329.1 GCA_903925985.1 uncultured Actinomycetes bacterium | reverse complement strand
GGTAGATGGCAACGGCCTTCAAGCCGAGCTCCCATGACAGTAAGTGCAGTGCTTCGATCTCTTCGATCGTTGCTTCTTCTGGCATGTTCACGGTCTTGGAAATTGCACCAGAGATGAACGGCTGAACCGCACCCATCATGCGCACGTGACCCTTGTAGTGAATTGTGTTGTCGCCCATTGAGCAAGCGAAAACTGCAACATGCTCTGGCTTCAAAGCCGGCGCTCCAAGAATCGACTTCTCGGTGTCGATGGACTTCACGATCGCATCAATCTGAGCCTGCGTGTAGCCAAGACGCACGAGTGCGCGTGGAATGGTCTGGTTCACGATTGACATCGTGCCGCCACCAACGAGCTTCTTGATCTTGACAAGACCAAGGTCTGGCTCGATACCAGTGGTGTCACAGTCCATCATCAATCCGATGGTGCCCGTTGGTGCAAGCACCGAGGCTTGGCTGTTGCGCACGCCGTACTCTTCGCCGTCGCGAACTGCCTGCTCCCACGCTTGCTGTGATGCAACGAGGAGATCTTCTTGAATCACGTTCGTGTTGCTGATCTCGTAAGCAGCATCACGATGCTGGCGCAACACGTTCAACATGTAGCGCTCATTCTCAGCAAAGCCAGCGAAGGGCCCCATGCGGCTCGCGGTACGAGCACTTGTGGCATATGAATGGCCCGTCATGAGCGAAGTGATTGCTGCGGCCCATGCGCGACCCTCATCTGAGTCGTATGGATAGCCGAGTGCCATCAACAACGCGCCGAGGTTTGCATAACCAATTCCGAGCTGACGGAACTTGCGGCTGTTGTCGCCGATTTTCTCGGTTGGGTAATCAGCACGGCCAACAAGAATTTCTTGTGCAGTGAAAATCACTTCAACTGAATGCTTGTACGCCTCGACATCAAAACGATCGTTGTCGTCGAGGTACTTGAGCAAGTTGAGAGATGCAAGGTTGCACGCTGAGTTGTCAATGTGCATGTACTCCGAGCACGGGTTTGAGCCGTTAATGCGGCCCGATGCGTGCGCGGTATGCCACTTGTTGATCGTGGTGTCGAACTGCAAGCCCGGGTCTGCGCACTCCCACGCGGCGGTGGCAATCTCGCGCCAAAGATCACGTGCACGCACGGTTTTTACCGAATCGCCATTGGTTACAGCCTTCAGGTTCCAATCACGATCTTCCACAACTGCGTGCATGAACTCGTCGGTTACTCGCACTGAGTTGTTGGCGTTCTGGTACTGAATTGAGAACGAATCTGAACCATCAAGATCCATATCGAAACCAGCATCGCGAAGCACGCGAGCCTTGCGCTCTTCTTTGGCTTTGCACCAGATGAACTCTTCAACATCTGGGTGCTCGACGTTCAAGATGACCATCTTCGCTGCGCGACGGGTCTTGCCACCGCTTTTGATCGTGCCGGCTGATGCATCCGCACCACGCATGAACGACACCGGGCCAGAAGCAGTTCCGCCACCTTCGAGATTTTCTTTGCTCGAACGAATCTTCGACAAGTTGATACCTGCACCCGAACCACCCTTGAAGATCACGCCTTCTTCGCGGTACCAGTTCAAGATCGCATCCATCTTGTCTTCCACGGCGAGGATGAAGCACGCGCTCGCCTGCTGCGGCACACCCTTAACGCCGATGTTGAACCACACGGGGCTGTTGAACGCGGCCCGCTGGGTGACAAGGATGAACTTGAGTTCATCACGGAATGCCTCAGCCTCATCGGTGTCGACGAAGTAACCGCCTTCAATGCCCCACTCAGTGATTGTGTTAGCAACACGATCAATTACTTGGCGCAGTGATGATTCACGCTCTGGAGTGCCTGGGGTGCCGCGGAAGTATTTCTGGGCAACGATGTTTGTGGCGTTCAGCGACCAGCCTGCGGGGAACTCCACGCCGAGCTGTTCGAATGCCACCGAGCCGTCTTTCCAGTTCGAGATGCGAGCATCGCGCTTTTCCCACTGCACCTGGTCATAGGGATGAACACCTGCGTGGGTGAAGTGGCGGTTGATTCCGATGGCGAGTCGATCGGGCGCGATGGACATTTTGGGCTCTCTTTCAGTGGTCTTCTAGGCGGATTTTGGTGGTCTTAACTTGCGAACTTCGGGCTTACTTCGAGGCGTTGAACACGCTGCGAAGTCGCCAGGAGAGGCTTTAGGGACCTCCCCCTGCGACCACAACATCTTGTGGTCATCGTCCCACTTGCGGGCTTTCACCCACAATCAGTGGGTATGTATTACACCATTGGGATTTACAGTGTGTCAACGGTATTGGTGTCTCCCAACATGACAATTTTTCGTGATCACTCCCTCAATTGGCCGATGTGGCGGTGTATAAGCAAACCCCTACCCGGAGCCCCCTTTTCGAGAGTCTGATAGCGACATCCAACGCCGCAGGTTCGGGACCGCCCAGCCCCGAGCGATGTCGACCACCTTCATCCGCAACGCGGATGTCGCTACCAGTTTGCAGGCACAAACTAGGTACAAATGCCTGTGGAATGGAAGTGGACAACGCTGTGAATTTCGGTCTTTTTCTGGGGAAATGGCTGTGCACAGTGCGGTGGATAAACCACGTAGCCCTGTTGATAACAAGTGCTTTTCCACATCGCTTGTGACCATGCGCACGGGTAGTTTTGGGGGCATGCTGCGCGCCTTGCTCCCATTGGATAAAAACGCGACGCCTGTAAACCTCGAGGAGTTCTACGCGGTGCCTCGCCGCGGAGCCAATGGCCGGCCACATGTTGGGTTGTGCATGATTGCGTCGCTTGATGGATCCACTTCGCTTGATGGCACATCGGGCGCCATGGG
The DNA here is from genome assembly GCA_903925985.1 of uncultured Actinomycetes bacterium. GTDB lineage: Bacteria > Actinomycetota > Acidimicrobiia > Acidimicrobiales > Ilumatobacteraceae > CAIYHK01. The sequence continues at coordinate 8,298 of CAIYHK010000329.1, read as the reverse complement.
ATCGGACACCGACCGCGCCGTGTTGCGCACGTTGCGAGCCGCGGCCGATGTGATTGTGGTTGGTGCCACCACTGTGAATGCCGAAGGGTACCGAGCACCAAAAAAAACGGGGCAACGCATCGGAGTGGTTACGCGTTCGTGCAACTTGGACTTCAATAGCGAACTCTTCACATCTGGCGCGGGGTTTGTAATCACTTGCGAATCGGCGCCCGAAGTGCCGGTTGAATCGTTGCGCAAAGGGCGCGATGAACTCGATCTTCATCGCGCGATCTCCGCGCTCGATGCCGACTTCGTGCAGCTCGAAGGTGGGCCGACTCTTAATGCTGCAATGTTTGAAGCGGATCTTGTCGATGAGATAAACCTCACGATTGCCCCGCTTTTACTGGGTGGATCGGGCGTGCGCTTGGTGCAAGATATGAACGAAAAAATGTCGCGTTGGCAAGTTGCGCACTTACTTGAAGAGAACGGTTACTTCTACACGCGATATCTGCGCGCGCAGTGACTACTGATTCTTCTTTAGCAGCGCAAGCTCGCGCCTGAAGTCGGCGGCGTCGTCGAAGTTCTTGTACACACTCGCAAAACGAACGTAACTCACTTCGTCGATTTCGCGCAGACGCTCCAACACCGCCATACCAATTTGCGAAGTTGGAACATCGCCGTTTACCGAGCGTGCTTCTTCCTCTACCGCATCGGCGAGAGCATCGATTTGCTCGAGCGTGACCGGGCGACCCTTGCACGCTGCGATAACTCCACTTACAACTTTTTGCCGATCGTACGGAATCCTGGTGCCGTCGCGCTTTTCGACCATGAGCGGAGCTTCTTCGAGGCGTTCGTAGGTAGTGAATCGATGAGAGCATTCTGGGCACATTCGGCGTCTGCGAATTGCCGCGCCTTCTTCGGCGGCGCGGGAATCTATGACTTTGGTGTCATCCGAGGGGCAAACAGGACAATGCAACGACCTAAAGGCTATCCAGGGCCTCAACCAGGCAGGCGGACTACCTGGCCGGCTTGGATGGTTTGGCCATTGAGTCGCACTAGCTCATCAACGAGATCAACGATGTTGCCTTCGGGAACAATACGGCGCGCGATCGCCCACAGGGTGTCCCCTGGTTGAGCAACGATCGACTGCGGTGCTGACATATTTGCAACGGTGGCCATATCAGCCTCAGCTTCGCCGACGATACCGATGCCAACGATCGCACCCAGCAGAGCGGCGACGATGCCACCAAGCACCAAACGGCGGCGGCGATAGACCGCAGGAGTGGCAGCTGGTCGACTTGCTGCCACTCCCGCGACGACCCGAAGGTGACCGGAATCTCGAGCGGAGCGGACACTCGAAATCCGGCCACCTGCACCACCAGAGCGGTAGGTGGTGGGAACTGACGCCCGGCGATTGATGATGCCTGCGGGCGCACCTTGTGGGTGAAGTGCTACTGCCATGGGGGATCTCCTTTGCTGGTTCCGGTTCGCCTTGTGGGCTCCTCGGACTGGGCTTTGCGAACTTTCTAGGTGAGGGGTGTATCGGAGAACCGAACATCCGTTCGTATTCAGTGTGGCGAACACCTGTTCGCTTGTCAACCCCCAGACCCAAATTTTCTCGGAACCCTTGGAAACTAAGGCGAACACCTGTTCCACGAACAGGTGTTTGACCCGTGGGGCGAACAAGCGTACGATTGGACCCATGACCGAGAACCAGCTCACCGACCGCCAGCGCGGCATCCTCGAATTCATCGACCAAAACATGCGCGAGCGGGGCTTTCCCCCGTCGGTGCGTGAAATCGGTGAGGCCATTGGGTTGAACAGCCCAGCCACCGTGCACACCCATCTCGCTACTCTGCAAAAGCTTGGCTACCTGCGCCGTGACCCCACCAAACCGCGTGCAATGGAAGTCCGCTTTGAAACCAGCAGCGGAGTCGCAATGGATCGGCGCCCAACCAAGCATGTGCCGCTCGTTGGCGATGTTGCTGCCGGTACAGATGTGCTCGCTCAGGAAAACATCGAAGAGATCTATCCCCTGCCGATGGACTTCACCGGTGATGGCGAACTCTTCATGCTGCGTGTGCGTGGTGACTCAATGATCGATGCGGGAATCTTCGACGGTGACTTTGTGGTTGCGCGCCAGCAGCCGAATGTCGAAAACGGCGACATCGTTGTTGCCGGTATCAGTGGTGAAGAAGAAGCCACCGTGAAGACCTTCAAGCAAAAGGGCCGCACCATCACACTCGTGCCATCCAACCCACGCCTTGAACCCATGGTCTTCAAAGATGACGAAGTTGTCATCTACGGCAAAGTCGTAACGGTTATTCGCCGCTTCTAAACGCCAAGGCGCTTCGCTACAAGTTGCAGACGCGCGTCGGGTTGCACAACCGCTACTCGAACTTTGTCACTACCACCAGTGCCATAGAAATCTCCAGGACTCACCAAGGCTCCGCCTTCGCGCGCAAGGCGCTCTGTGAATTCCCATGCATCGCCAGCATTGAACCACAAATAGAAACCACCAGCAGGCAGATCAATCTGTAGCCCTGACCACTTGCCGAGCACATCGGCCATGTATTCAAGGCGACGCTGATAAATCTCACGCTGAACATGAACATGATCGTCATCAATTAACGCCGCCACGCCTGCCGCTTGAGCAGGGCCTGGCACCATCATGCCAACATGCTTACGCACCTCTTTTAGATACTCAACACTTTCTGCATCACCGGCGTAGAAGCCAACGCGTAATCCAGCAAGATTGGAACGCTTACTGAGTGAATGCACGGCAACAACACCGTCAAGGCCGTGCTGCAAAATGCTTCGCGGTGGGCTGTTCCACAAGAACTCCACATAACACTCGTCGCTAAACACCGGCACACTGTGTTTGCGTCCCCAGGCAGCGACGGCTTCAAGATCATCTAGCGCACCGGTCGGATTTGATGGACTGTTGGACCAGATCATCAAAGCGCGCTTGGCATCATCCGCCGAGATTGAATCAAGATCAAGCCCACCTTTGGCATTTGGCGGCACTGCAACTGCGCGACAGCCAGCGAGAATCGCACCCATTTCATAAGTGGGATAAGAAACCGCAGGGTAAAGAACGGTGTCTTTTGATGGCGTACGCAATCGCAACCAATGCGGAGTGGTGCCGACAAATTCTTTCGTGCCTACGCATGCAGCAATCTGTCCGAGTGGTACATCGATATCAAAACGGCGATGGATCCAAGCGCGGATTTCTTTGCGCAAGGGTTCAGTACCAATGCTCGGTGGATAGCCGCGTTCGGAATTGGATTCAGCTAGCGCGCGAATCACCGAGGCCGGTGGCGGATCACACGGGGTGCCTACCGAGAGGTCAACTACTCCCCCTTCGTGCGCCTTTGCCAACGGTGCAAACTTGTCGAGGCGATCGTATGGATATGGGGGTGGAACGAATCCCTCTGAAGACGCCATGACTCTTTGATACTACGACTTCACCGTGGTGATGAACTCTGCGCTGTGGTGATGAACTCCGCAAGGCGTCCTGCCGATGCATCACTGAGCCTTGCCCGCACGCGCACACCAGTGTCCTCGGTGACCGTGGAAACCACTTCGCCCTCTCGATGCACCGAGGCGAGCACATCACCGCGTTCGTAAGGGATCAAAAGTTCGTGCACAACCGTTAGTGACCGAACCCGGTCCCCCAACGTGCGCAAGAAAGTTTCAACACCTTCGCCTGTGATCGCCGATACAGCTACCGAGCCATGATGGTCTTCAACCAATCGTGCCGCCGTAACCGGATCAAGATCGGATTTGTTAAACACCAACAACTCGGGCACGGTGTCGGCACCAATTTCTTCCAGAACCACTCGCACAGCATCAATCTGGGCTTCAGGATTAGCAGCCGCACTATTGACCACATGCACCAAGAGTTCTGCCTCAGCCGCGACTTCGAGAGTGCTCTTGAATGCCTCGACGAGACCGTGAGGAAGGTTGCGCACAAAACCCACGGTGTCAGTGATTAGGACGGTCTCACCACCTGGCATCGCAAGACGGCGCGTGGTTGGGTCCAACGTGGCAAAGAGTCGGTTCTCGGTGAGCACTCCGGCGTTAGTGAGACGATTCAACAGCGTTGATTTACCAGCATTGGTATAGCCAACGATCACGACATTGCCGAGCCCACTCTTGCTTCGGCTCTTGCGCTGCAGATGTCTAGTGCCTTGAAGTGCACGCAAATCGGCTTCAAGTTTGGTCACTCGGCGCATGATGCGACGACGGTCAACCTCGAGTTTTGTTTCACCGGGGCCACGGGTGCCGATTCCACCAGCCTGCTGTGAGAGATTGCCCGAAATACCTCGGCGCAATCGCGGTAAGCGGTAGCGCAACAGTGCAAGCTCAACCTGAGCCTTGCCTTCAAGCGTGTGTGCATTCTGGGCGAAGATGTCGAGAATCACCGCTGTGCGATCAAGTGCGGTACGACCCAACATTTTTTCCAAGTTGTACTGCTGAGCAGGTGCGAGCTCGTTATCAAACACAACGGTGTCAGCGTCCACGGTGAGACACACTTCTTTGAGCTCTTGGGCTTTGCCTTTGCCGACATACCAAGTGTGATCAGGCGCATCTCGACGTTGCACAAGCCGCGCGACAACATCGGCGCCAGCAGTATCCACCAGCATCGCGAGTTCATCCATGCTTTCTTCGGTTTCATCATCGGTCATCCCAGGCAAGGTGACTCCAACAATCACGATACGTTCACGATGTGTGCGCTCAATGAGCGTCTGGCCGAGTGCTTCCTGATACGGAGTGCTCACGCAGGAACCGTAAAGGTCGCGATGTATTCAGCAGGACCAATCAGAGTGGCCACGCGTGAGGCGAGATCAAGGCGCACTTTTGCATCGCCTCCATCCATGTGCACGATCACTTCGGGTGTGCCTGATGGAACAAAACCCCAAACCAACGCCGCTTCTGCAACTGCGCATGCCCCAGTGCCACAAGCCATGGTGATTCCTGATCCGCGTTCGTGCACGCGCATGGTCACGGCGTTATCTTCTGGGCCTGCTGCAACAATTTCAAGATTCACATTCGGAACCTTTAGGCCAAGATCCTCCAGCGGCACAGCGGTTACGTCGTCTACGCCAACCACCGAGTGCGGGTTTCCAAGGCTCACATGACGCACGGGACGATCGGGATTCACACCTAGGAAATGCCAATCAGTTGGTGGGTTTAAGTCATTAATGGTGCCCATCTCAACGGACGCCTCTATTACGCGCGGATCAGGGCCATCGGACACAGTTACCATTCGTAAACCAGCATCGGTTACCACTTCATAAGTGACTTCACCAATACGCCCCTGCGCCATGTACGCCGCTTGCACTAAACACCGAATTCCATTGCCGCTCATCTCAGCGCGCGAGCCGTCGGCGTTATAGAGGGTCATCACGAGCTTGGGCTCGGCACGACGATCAAGCAGCAACAATCCATCTGCCCCAATTCCGAAACGACGATCACACCAGCGACGTGCGCGTTCAGACCAATTCAATGACGCATCGGTCTGAGCGAGGTCGAACACCAGAAAGTCATTGCCGAGACCGTGATGCTTGGTGAGGGTGAAGGTCATTGCTTCCTGTCTAGTTGCGTCCAAGACAATTCAACACCTTCGGCACCACTTGTTCGACCAGGTTTTCACCTGCATCAACATTTACCCAATCAATTCGTGGATCACGGCGGAACCAGCGCTCTTGCCGAACCGCAAATTGCCTGGTGCGCAGAATGGTCTCAGCCACCGCATGGTCGAGGGACATGTGTCCCTCCAAGTGGGAAATGAGTTCTTTGTAGCCGAGTGCCTGGCGCGCGGTGAGCGACAGCGGCGCGGGCATCGCCAGCAATTTCCGTACTTCGTCAACCCAGCCCGCCTCAATCATCGAGTGCACGCGGATCTCAATTCGTTGCGCGAGTTCAGGCCGCGGCCAAAGAATTCCAACCTGACGGAACTCAGTCGGCGGATAGACATTTGCTCCGGGCCCAAACGAACTGAAGCGGCGACCACTACCGAGACACACTTCTAGAGCGCGAACCAGTCGTCGCGAATTGGTTGGTTCAATTTTCGCGGCAGCCTCAGGATCCACAGCACTGAGACGCCCAAAGAGTTCTTCAACGGGCAGCGACTCCAACTCAGCACGAATCTCGGGGAACTCGCCAGGCAAGGTGAATCCATCAATCACAGCTTGTAGATACATTCCTGTACCAGCCACCAATAACGCATGCCCATCACGTGAGGCGATAGATGTGAGCGCTTCATTGGCATGCTGTTGAAAGTCAGCCACCGTGAATCGCTCTGAAGCATCTTGAAGATCAAGACAATGATGTGGAACCTGGTTTTGATCAGCAGTTGTTGGCTTACCAGTACCAATGTCCATCCCGCGATAGACCATCATCGCGTCTACGGCGATTATCTCTGCGTCGCGGACCACCTGCGCCACATGCATTGCAACATCAGATTTCCCGCTGGCAGTGGGACCAAGAATTACTACCGGGGGCTGTGTCACGACACCGAGAGCAACGGCACGCGCACCTTGTGGGTGGGCACATGTGTGATCCCCACCAACTCACCCTTCAAGAAGTGAGGTGCCGCGTAGGTGATATCAACGAATGCGTAAGTTCCTGGACGCAATTGCTCGTGATGCGGGAAATGTACGAGCTTGTTTTGGCGAGTGCGGCCAGTAAGCACGCCCTCGTTGCGCCTGCTCGCACCTTCAACGATGATTTCCTCGCGGCGCCCGACACGTGCCTGGTGCTTGATCACTGCGGAGTGTTCAACCACCGTGCGCAGGCGCTCAAATCGATCGGCGATTACTGCTGGATCAACAAAGTGTTCGACCATCCCTGCCGCCTCAGTGCCTTCGCGGGGCGAATAGATGAAGGTGTAGGCAGAATCAAAGTCTGCTTCTGCGGCAACTTCGAGCGTGCGCACAAAATCATCTTCGGTTTCGCCGGGGAATCCAACGATGATGTCGGTGGTGACTGCAAGATCGTCAATGGTTGCGCGTGCTTCAGCTAGCCGGCTTAAGTAACGCTCACCCGTATATCCGCGATGCATGAGGGCAAGCACCCGATCGCTGCCGGACTGCAACGGGTAATGCAGGTGCTCACACACCGAGGGAGTGGAGCCCATTGCGTGCAATACGTCCGAGCGCATGTCTTTGGGGTGCGGGCTCGTATAACGCACACGACGAATGCCATCAATCGCACCGACTCGGGTGAGTAGATCGGCAAACATCGTGGTCACGCGCACGTCTTCACCGCTCCGGCGCAATTCGAGATTGAGATCGCGCCCGTAGCTGTTCACATTTTGACCAAGGAGAGTCACTTCGGTTACTCCCTGAGACGCGAGCTCGCGTACTTCATCCATGATCTCGTCAAAGGGCCGACTGATCTCACGACCCCGCACTGCGGGCACGATGCAGAACGCGCAGTTGTTGTCACAACCAATTTGAATTGTGACCCATGCGTTGAACGAAGTTGATCGACGAGCTGGCAAGGCACTCGGGAACAGCGCATGATCATCAATTACCGCTTCATCAAGAATTTCGGTTATCGGCCCGTGAGTAGTTGCGTGGTCAAGCAACTCGGCCGCCCGGTGCACGTTATGCGTGCCGAGCACGACATCAACATGTGGCACTTTTGCTTGCACCGCATCCTTGTCTTTTTGCGCCATGCAACCAGACACCACTATCTGGCGTCCATCCTTTTCGTCTTTCCAGTCCTTCAAGCGCCAAAGATGCCCGTAGAGCTTGTTATCTGCGTTTTCGCGGATGCAGCAAGTGTTCAGCACGATCACATCGGCATCTTCTTCAGAGGACGCCTGATCCATGCCGTCAGCATCGAACAAGCCAGCGATTCTCTCCGAATCGTGCTCATTCATCTGGCACCCGTAGGTGCGGACCACATACTTGCGCGTCATAGGGCTAATAAGCCTAACTTCGCGTGAAGTTCATGGGCTAGCGGGCGCGACGAACCACCGAGGTGACATACGTGTTCCAGCGATTGTTGACCTTGCGCTGGACCATGATGCTCAACCGCGGCGCCGTTCCACCCGCAATACGCGGGAACGACACCGAAGCACGCAAGGAGCCACCTGATGGGACAAGAGTTGCAATACCCAGATCAGTGAATCGTGATCCGGTCTTGCTGCTAATGCGGCTCACCACGATGCGACAGTTGCGATTGTTCGTGCAACCCTGCGGAATACCGGTCACAACGACTCCTGTGCGCGAGGCTGAAATGGTCGGAGCACGATTTTTGTTCTTCACAGTAAATCGCGGATTGCGTACTGCTCGAGCCAATGGC
>CAIYHK010000328.1 GCA_903925985.1 uncultured Actinomycetes bacterium | reverse complement strand
GGTTGCTTAAACCAATAGTGGCGTGCCTCCCTTTGGTCACAGCACACAACTGCGTGTTTTCGTAGACCCCGACTTGTTGCAATGCGACGAGGTGTGGGCAGCTGCGGGAACGTGGAATGACAACTTCGGTGCGAACCCGAATGACATAGTGCGCGTTGCTAGCGGTGTCGTCACCGACCTAAAGCGCTGCTGACAAGAAAATTGGCCTTGTAGTTGAGCGATTTTGACCTACTGTCGTTGGCATGAGAGACGCCATCACTCCGGACGAGAAGAACTGGACCTGGGTTCTTGAACGACAATGCGAAGAGTGTGGCTTTGATGCGTCGACGTTTGACCCGGTTCGCACCGCGGCGGCACTGCGCGATCAAGTTCGTCGCTGGACATCAGTTCTTGAACGCGAAGATGTGCGGGCGCGACCTCGGCCTGGAGTTTGGTCGCCACTCGAATACAGCTGCCACGTGCGTGATGTGTTTCGAAAGTTCGATGAACGACTGAAACTGATGCTTGAGACCGTGGACCCCGCGTTTGAGAACTGGGATCAAGATGCCACTGCAATCGAGGATCGATACGAGATGCAGAATCCTGAATCGGTGGCCCAAGAACTCAATGAAGCCGGATTATCTCTCGCGACTCATTTCGAGTCGGTGAACCAGGATCAATGGATGCGCCGCGGATTCCGCAGTGACGGGTCGGTGTTTACGGTTGGTTCCATCGCCAAGTACCTCATGCATGATCCCGTGCATCATCTTTGTGATGTTGGTGCAGATGTGCCCCAGTACTGACGCAAGAGCTTGAGTTTAATAAACCAATAGCGGCGTGCCTCCCTTTGGTCACAGCACTCAACTGCGTGTGTTTGTTGATCCGGACTTGTTGCAATACGACGAGGTGTGGGCAGCTGCGGGAACGTGGAATGCCAACTTTGGTGCTGCACCTGCAGACATCGTGCGCGTTGCCGGTGGCGTGGTCACTGATCTCAAGCGCGGCTAATCGACAACGTTGTCGGAGCGCATTCCAAACAATTCTTTGAGTTGTGGCACTCGACGAATAAAGAAGTGGTCTAGCAAAGCCATGAACACCATGCTGAGCCCCAAAAGCGGAAACACAATTCCTAATGCAATTGCAATGTACGTAATGCGTCGCGACAACTTTGCGTCAATAGGCCTGCGAGGGAACCCAGACTTGCCCGGTTGCCTTCTTCGGAAAAACATTAATGGCGCAGTAATTGTTGAACCGATTACTGCGAGGCATGAACCGCCCATTGCAAGACCATTGACTAATCCAAACTGACGTCCCATATGTGTATCGACGCCCCATGCGGTGCCTTTTGCGAGCGAACCGTAACTTGCGTGCCATCCTGCTTCTGCAAGCACATCACCTGAGTATTGATCGAGGTATACGGTTCGTTCATCGTGAGCTGGTGATGGCCATGAGTTCGAAAGCGTGAACACACCAATTTCATCGGCTGGTAATCCAACGGCATAACCCGGTTTCATTCCAATATCTTGAGCAACTGTTGTAACTGCTTCAAGCGAGAGCGAGGGTTGTGCATTGGATTGATTCAGCTGAGAAGCGGGAACCGACATTCGCTCATTAGCCCATGAAATTTGCAATCCTGGGGTTTCAATTGCGCTGGCATGTTCGTGCGATGTGGGGTCTTCGGATGGAAAGTTGTACCCAGAGTTCATTTTGTCAATGAACTCTCCCCATTGCGTTCCCCAGAATCCTGACCAAGGAAGTCCGGTGAGTGCGAGAAAGATCAACACGGGAGCAAACACTGCACCAGGTGTTGCATGAAGATCACGCAGTCGCTTGCGACCTCTATCCTTAAACCGAATAGCAAATGCACTGCGAACACGTCGTGGAATTTTGTTTCGCGGCCACCATAAATACAAACCGGTAAACACCATAACCAGCGTCCATCCCGCTGCAATTTCAATAATGTAATCACCCCACGTTCCGAGATACAGAGTTCCGTGAATTCGCGTCGCCACATAATCGATACGAGAGTCGTTATTGATTGACCCAAGAACTTTTCCATCTTCTGGGTTGACATATACCGATC
>CAIYHK010000327.1 GCA_903925985.1 uncultured Actinomycetes bacterium | reverse complement strand
GTTACAAAGCGCCCAAAGATCGCCGTTATTGACTGGTGTTACCACGGCACAGTCGATGAGACGCTGGTGATTCGTGGTCCTCGCGGTGAAACGTTGAATAGACCTGGGGCTATCGGCCCGCAAGTTGATCCAGCTCTCACAACACGAGTCGTTCCGTTTAATGACTTGGATGAACTCGATCGAACCCTGGCCTTTGGCGATGTTGCCGTGCTCTTGATGGAGCCTGCGTTGACGAACATTGGGATCGTCTTGCCCGATCCTGGCTACCACGAAGGCGTTCGAGAAATCACCCGCAAACACGGTGTTCTGCTTGCCATTGATGAGACCCACACAATTTGTGTTGGCCCTGGGGGAGCAACAAAGGCCTGGAATTTGGAGCCTGATCTTTTCGTGATCGGAAAACCAATTGCTGGTGGTATCCCTGCAGCCGCCTACGGAATGACTCAAGAAATTGCCACACTTGTTGAAAGCGATATACATGGTCACGAAATTGATGTATCAGGAATTGGCGGAACGCTGACAGGCAGCGCGCTTGCAATGGCGGCTATTCGTGCCACGCTGTCTTCATCGTTGCGTGATCAAGACTTCGCTAAAAGTATTCCGCTAGCGCAAAGTTGGACCAATGGTGTACGGAGCAGTTATGAGGCAGTGTCTCTCCCATGGCATGTCCAACAGCTCGGTGGTCGTGCCGAATATTGGTTTTGTCCGCCACCAAAAAATGGAGCGGAAGCCGCGGCCTCCGGGGATGCCCTACTTGAGTCTTACTTGCATCTTTTCGCTCTGAATCGGGGAGTGCTTCTTACGCCATTCCACAACATGGCTTTGATGTCACCGTTCCACACCGAAGACGATGTCCAAAGACACACGCGGGTGTTTGCTGAAGCGGTTGTGCAGATTACTGATTAGCCAAAAATATTAAGCCAGGACTGTTTATCCCGCGGCTGATAGACGTAGTTGTTCTTCTTAATCTCTTCCATCTGCGCATACGGCGCTGCGGAATAGCGGTGTCCCGGAAAGAGAATGGTCTGATCTGGCAATGAAGCGAGCTTGTGCAGGCTGTCGTACATGTCCGATGGATTTGAGCCGGGGAAATCGGTACGACCACACCCATCGAGAAACAATGTGTCACCACTCACGCAGGCTCCGTCGACAACGAAGCATTGACTCCCTGGAGTATGGCCAGGTGTATGGAGCATCTGGATCGGCACGTCACCAATTTCAAAGATGTCTCCAGAATCATGCAGCACCAGATCACTCTCGCTGAGCCCAGAGGACTTGAGTACCCATTCAGATTCGGGTCGCTGAATATGAAGTTTCACATTGCGACGACTGAGCAACCCCGCAACCCCTTCAATTTCAAAATTGCCGATTTTGCCTCCAATATGATCGGCGTGGAAGTGGGTCCCTAAGACATCCGTGATGGTCATTCCGTCGGCTTGAGCAATGTCGTCAATCTCGAGAACCGCATAGGCCGGATCAATAACCACACATTTTCCTACCTCACGATCTCCAATCAGGTAGACAAAATTCACCATCTGTTGAGCAAATGGATCCTCGCGGGCGAAGTCTTGCCCGGACAGTAATTGGCGGAAATATAACTGTGACGGCATGAAATTGAGGTTAATGCCCCGGCAAGCGACCACACTAGGAGGATGGGTTCTAGTCCTGATCAGACGTTGACCGCTGGTGATCGCATTTTGGTTGGGTCGCGAATCATAGAAGTCTCTGCGGATCTCGCATCTCGGTTTCAGCCTGGTGATGCGCTTG
>CAIYHK010000326.1 GCA_903925985.1 uncultured Actinomycetes bacterium | reverse complement strand
ACCAAGCCAACGATCATGAAGAGGTTGTATCCGTTGTGGCCCACGTTGTCGATGATTTCGTCTTTAGAGAAGAAACCCGAGAATGGGAACACACCACAAAGCGCAAGCGTGGAGATAATCCACGTGGCGAAGGTGATCGGCATTACCTTGCGCAAACCACCCATGTCTTTTTTCATGTCAAATGAATGATGCGAGGCACTGTGGCTGATCGAACCAGCACCGAGGAACAAACACGCTTTGAAGAATGCGTGAGTAAAAATGTGGAACACCGCGGGCAGCCATGCTCCGGCGCCCAAACCCATCATCATGTAGCCAAGCTGCGAGACCGTTGAATACGCGAGCACCTTCTTGATGTCGTTTTGAACAAATGCCAAAGCAGCGGCAATCACAATCGTGATGCCACCAATCAGGACAATCAAGTTCATATTGCCGCCGAGGATGTTCAAACCCTCGAAGAAAACTGGATACAGACGTGCCACGAGGAACACACCGGCCACAACCATGGTCGATGAGTGCAATAGCGACGACACCGGTGTTGGGCCTGCCATTGCATCTGGCAGCCACGTGTGCAACGGGAACTGACCCGACTTACCAATGCATGCAATGAAGAGCGCTACCGCTCCGACTGTTATCGCTGCACTCGACGGGTCACCCGACAATGCCCAAGCTGAGAGCCCGCGAATGCTGAAGCCTGAGAGACCGAGGTGTTCTTGGGTCCAGCTGTTGGCGCTGAAGTACAACACGCTGGTTCCGACCAAGAGCCCAACGTCACCGGTGCGTGTGGTGAAGAAAGCCTTCAGTGCAGCACGGCTATTGGCACCGTCTTCCCACCAGTGCCCGATCAACATGAACGAGCAAAGGCCCATGATTTCCCAACCGAGAATCAACTGGATCATGTTCTCGGCCACAACCATGTTCAACATGCCCGCAGAGAACAGGGTAAGCGCCGCGAAGAAATGTGTGTACCGACGATCACCGTGCAAGTACGCAACCGAGTAGATCTGAACCAGCGTGGAGATAAACGCCACCACCACAAGAATGGTGATTGCTAGGCCATCAATGTGTTGCCCGATGGAAACACTAAAGCCATCGTTTTGCCACCAATTCCACGTGCGAATTACTGGGCTAATGAAGGTTTCTTTCGAAGGTGCCGAATCCACTCGCTGGATCCATTGATATGCAGCACCAGCGGAGAGCACAAGCGCGCCGACCATTGAAGCGATACCAATCTCACTGCCCTTCATTGGCATCTTCTTGCCAAAGAAGATGATCAAGAAAAATGACACCGCTGGAATGATTGGAATCAACCACGCGTGCTCAAGGAACCAGCCCGATGACAGGGTTTCTACAGCTGCAATCATCGTCAGCCCTTCATCTCGGACAGATCTTCAAGCGCGATATTGCGCTTGTTGCGGTAAATCAACAACACAAGGGCCAAACCGACACCAACTTCAGCAGCAGCCACCGCGATGATGTACAGCGCAAATGTATGGCCGTCGGCTGTGCCGCTGCGCATTGCAAATGCAAGCAGGTTCAAGTTCACCGAGTTGAGAATCAACTCGATTGACATGAGCACCATGACTGCGTTCTTGCGGGCAATCACGCCGTACACGCCAATGCAGAACAACACTGCACCGAGCAAGAGGAACTGGTTCAACAACATTTGATTCAGTCCTTCCTGGCCAAAACGATTGCACCAATGGTGGCGGCGAGCAGTACGAACGAAAGTGCCCAGAACGGGATCAAATAGGGACCAAAGATTTGGTCCGAGATCACTTGGGTGGACACAACTACGGCATTCTCTGGCAATTTCTCATCACCGAAGGAATCGATCAAGGCATATGACATCGTGCCAAAGAGCAACAACGCAACAGGAATGCCAAGTATCCAGGTCTTGTTGTTGAGGTCGGTCTCTTCCCCGAGACGCGCACGAGTGAGCATCGTGCCGAACAGGAACAGCACCATGACTGCACCGATATAAACGAGCACTTGAGTAACTGCCACGAACTCAGCGGACAACAAGATGTATTGACCAGCTGCGCCCGCGAGAACGGTGACGAGCCACAAAGCGGCGTGCACCACATTGTTTGAGGTCACCACACGCAATGCTCCAACAACCATGATCACGGCAAAGATCGCAAAGAAGATGTTCTGCGCGACCATTACTTCTTGCCCTTCTTGTCCGCACCGGCTTCAAGCTCAGGGGCCTCAGGCACGGTTTCCATCCACTCGCCGAGTTTGCGCTTGTCATGGAGTAGGTCGGCAATCTTGGGCTCCGAGTACTCGTATTCGGGGCTCCAGAAGAGCGCATCGAATGGGCACACCTCTACACAAATACCGCAATACATGCAGAGTGCGTAGTCGATGTCGAAGCGATCGAGTTTGTTGACCTTGCGAGGCGCACCACCCGCGCGGCGCGGCGGAGCAAGCTCCTTGTGGCCTTCGATGAAGATGCACCAGTCAGGACATGAACGCGCACAGAGCATGCACGACGTGCAGTTGCCTTCGTGCAACGCGATCACACCGCGTGCGCGGATCGGCGGCGCTTCCTTTTCATGCGGATACTGAATGGTGTGCGAACCCTCTTTAGCGGTGCGCAACATCGTTGACAGGGTCACGCCGAGACCCTTGATGAGACCAGGTACCTTCGGCATCAGAACGCCACCTTCAGGATTGCGGTTGCCATGATGTTGAGAAGCGAAACTGGAATCAATACCTTCCAGGCGAACTTCTGCAGTTGATCCTCACGGAATCGCGGATACGAAAAACGCACCCACATGATGATGCCCGATAGCACCATCATCTTCGTGAACATGATCAGCGGGCCGACAATGTTCATCCAGTTGTCGACTGAGTCCATTGAATCCCAACCGAACCACGCGAACGGGATTCCCCAACCACCAAGGAACAATGCCGCTGCGATCAAAGAGAACACACCAGCGGTGGCGAATTCACCAATGAAGAACATCAGGAATCGGAAACCCGAGTATTCGGTCATGTATCCAGAAACCAATTCGGACTCTGCGATTGGCATGTCGAAGGGTGTTTGTGTGAGTTCGGCTTGCACCGCGATCATGAAGATGATGAATCCAACCATCTGAGTGAGGATGTATGGATTGCCGATTCCATTCCATCCAAAAATCTCTCCAGCGTTTTGAGCCACGACGATTTCTTGGAAGTTCATCGAACCCGCTTGAATCACAACACCGATAACGGCAAGGACCATTGGCAATTCATATGCGATCAGCTGTCCAGCAGCACGCAAGCCACCAAGCAACGAATATTTATTGGCTGAAGCCCAGCCGGCGATCAAAATACCGAGAACTGAAACCGAAGAAACTGCGAGTGCGTAAAACACTCCGGCTTCGAAATTCGTGAACCACGCATCAGGCCCAAAAGGTACGACTGCAACCAAGAGGAATGTGCTCGTTAGAACAACAATTGGAGCGATCTTGAAAATGAATTTGTCTGCACGATCTGGATAGAGATCTTCTTTTTGCAGCCACTTGCCAACTTCGGCAAACAACTGGAACGCGCCGTACGGGCCCGCTTCCATTGGCCCGAGTCGGCTTTGCATGAACGACATCATCTTGAAAAGGAACACGTACACGATGGTTCCCGCCGGCAAGAGCACGGCCACTGTCCCACCCAAAACGCGCAGGATCGTCTGCAGCCAGTAAGGCATGTCAACAGCGAGGAGAACGCTCATCGATCAAGGTCTCCGAGAATGAAATAAAGAGACGCGAGGATCGTGATCACGTCAGGCACGTAAACACCCTTTAGCAACCAAGGCGTGACCGACATGTTGTTAAACGATGCCGAACGAATCTTCACTCGGAATGGACCAAGGTCACCCTTGGATACAACGTAATAACCCATCTCGCCGAGTGGGTTCTCGGTAGCAACCCAAGCTTCGCCTTCTGGCACCTTGATGATTTTTGGCACCTTGGTCATGATTGGGCCTGAAGGAATCACATCAAGGAGCTGCTCGACAATCTTGCATGACTCGCGTGTTTCCTGGAGACGCACCCAACAGCGCGCAAACGCGTCACCATCGGTGTGGGTCCACACTTTCCAGTCAGCTTTGTTCCACGCCATCGGCAACGAGGTGTCACGACGAAGATCATGATCGATTCCACTGGCGCGGAGGTTTGCGCCGGACAGCCCGTACTGCATTGCAACATCACGAGGAATGATGCCGATGCCCTTGGTACGCGCAAGGAAAATCTCGTTACCAAACAGAAGGTCTTCCATCTGATCGCAGAAGCCCTGCAGTTTTTTCATCACCGCGCGTGTTTCTTCGATCCAGCCAGCGGGCAGATCATCTTTGAGTCCACCGATACGGTCAAAGTTCGGATGGAAGCGACCACCGGTTGCTGACTCAATCAGGTTGAGAACATATTCGCGGTCACGGAACGCGAGGAACACCGGTGTCACCGCACCGAGCTGCACTCCAAGATCTCCGAGGAACAAGCCAACGTTGGCAATACGTGAAAGCTCAAACAGAATCGTGCGGATCACCTGGGCACGTGGTGGCGCCTCAATACCCATCAACTTCTCGGCCGCAAGAATGAATGGAACTTCATTGGCAAATGAACCAAGCCAGTCAATGCGGTTGACAAGCGCGGTCACCTGCGGGAAGGTGCGAACTTCGGTCAGTTTTTCGTAGCCACGATGCATGTAGCCACAAGAGGGTTCGGCCCAAACAACCTGTTCACCATCAAGGCGACAGATGATTCGCAGGGTGCCGTGTGTTGCGGGGTGCTGCGGACCGATGTTGAGGGTCATGCCCTCAGTTTCGAGTTCCACATTCACACGTGCGTCCGCTGCTTGCGACGCGATGTACGCGAGCTGCTGGCGATCACCGAGCATGGTCATTCGTCGCCACCTTCCTCATCGCCACCAGGCAGTGGCTCAACATCGACAATTCCTGGCCATGGTTTGATCACGCGTGCGAGCAACGGAAAATCCTTGCGCAATGGGTGGCCCTCAAAATCTGACGGCAAGTACATGTTGCGTTGATCGGGATGCCCAGCGAATGTGATTCCGAACATCTCACCTGCTTCGCGCTCGTGCCAGTTTGCGCCGGCGAAAACCGAAGAGATTGATTCGATGGTCATTGAATCATCGAGATCAACTTTCACATTCACTGCCGGCTTGCCACGAAACGACTCAAGGCGCATTAACACCTGGAACCTGGTGTCTCCACCTGCGTAACCCTGGCGAATTGTGGTGTCTTTTTCCACTGGTTCGTCGGTTGGGTCTTCCTCACCTTTGCCAAATGGCGATGGCATCCAGTCAATTGCCGAGAGAAATTCAAAGTAGTCGAGGCCGAGATCGTCGCGCATTGCGCGCACTGAATCGACCCAAGTATCTGCCGCGAGACGAATCCAAATGTCGTCACCGGGTTTCACGAACGAATCGACAACTGCTGCACCAAGGCGTGCGCGAATTTCCACGACGAATGAATCGCGGTCGGTATCTACTACCGGTGTGGCTTCGGGGGTCTCAGTTGACGACAACAGGAACTCCCTTTAGTTCGCCGACTTTCCCACCAACGATGATCGGCTTGGTTCCCTCGCCACGCCAACGCGCACCCATGTCCTCGTTCTTGATGCGTTGCTGCAACAAGACAATGCCCTCAAGCAGCGCTTCGGGACGTGGTGGACAACCTGGAACGTAAACATCGACTGGGAGGATCTGATCAATCCCCTTCGTTACCGAATACGAATCCCAATATGGACCACCACAGTTTGCGCACGACCCCATCGAGATCACGTACTTGGGTTCTGGCATTTGTTCGTACAAACGCTTGATAGCTGGCGCCATCTTGTCGGTAACAGTTCCAGAGATAACAACGAGGTCTGCTTGACGCGGCGATGCCGGCAACGGAATAACACCGAGACGCATTACGTCGTATCGGGGTGAAGCAAATGCGGCACCCATCTCGATCGCGCAACATGCAAGGCCCCACTGGTACACCCAAAGGCTGTACGAACGACCAAGGTTGAACAGTTGATTGAGCGACTTCGGCAACCGACCGCGATCCACAAGACCCATGAGATTCCTACCGACCTTCGCCTAGATCCAACGCAACACGCCCTTGCGCCACGCGTAAACGAGGCCAAGGAGCAGTACAAACACGAATATGCCCATTTCAACGAGACCAAAACCTGCGTAACGCTCAAGTTGGGTAGCCCACGGGAAAATAAACACGGCCTCAACATCGAAAATCACGAACAAGAGGGCAAAGACGTAATAACGAATTTGGCTTTGCACCCAGCCGTCACCAACTGGATCAACACCACTTTCATAAGCGAGTTGTTTTTCACGGTTCGGCTTAACTGGGCGAACAAGGCTCGCCAATCCAAGTAGCAAAGAAGCCAAAAGAACCGCTACGACTCCAAACCAGATGACGGTTTGATAGGACCTCAAAAACTCTGACATCGGGATTAGAAACTACTACCCAAAGCCTTGATTCGCAGTGTTCCGAGGGAGTGACATCACACTCGTTGCATGCCCTCCAAGTGCCATGCAACGAGACGTTTCGTAAGGACGCGAGTGCGGTTCACTTCCCTGTTTGTGCGTTCGAGAAGTGTGGCGCGTTCGAGACCGACGGCTTCGAGTTCGTTCGCCCCCTCATCTGATGACCACACCGAGACGATCGATTCGGTTGCCTCGGGGTGGAACTGAACAGCGAGCAAGTTGTCCATACTGAAGGCCTGGGGCCCCATCGGATTCATAGCCAGCGATTTCGCCCCTTCTGGCACCTGAAAAACGTCGTAGTGCCACTGCATCCAAGGGCCAGAGCCAATTTCTGGCACTTGTGAGGTCATTTCGTGCCAGCCGATTTCTGGTGCTGGAGCGCGGGAAACCCTTGCCCCGAGGGCCTGAGCGGCCAGCTGGGCCCCAAAACAGATCGCCAAAACCGGCTTTTGGGCCTCCAGCCAGGCTCTTAAGACCGCGGTCTCGTTATTGACAAATTCAGCCACTTTGGGGTCATAAACAGACCATCCAGACCCCAAAAGAACCAATAAATCGGCATTTTCGGGCCGAAAATCATGTGGTTCAAGGCCTCTTCGATGCCCGATTTCAAGGCTGAACCCCCTATCAACGAGGGCCTCGCCAACGAGACCAGGGTCGGACTCGCTTTTATTGGCAATTATCTGCGCGCGCATACGGGTACGGTAAGCGATGCATGTCCGCAAACCCGAAACTGGCGACCCTTCTTAACGGTTCGTTAATCGACGAAGCCCAAATTGCAGGGGTTGGAGTCGTAAAGCACACTCCGGTGACCCCTTCAGCGGCGCTTTCAGAACGCTGTGGTGGTGAGATTGTTTTGAAAGCCGAGAACCTGCAGCGGACCGGTTCGTTCAAAATCCGTGGCGCGATGTCCAAGCTCGCCGCCTTGGGTGATGCCGCTCGTAACGGAGTTACCGCTGGCAGTGCCGGGAATCATGCGCAATCCCTTGCCTTTGCGGCACGACACTTCGGCGTACCTTGCGAGATATTCGTGCCGGCTGGTGCATCGCTGTCCAAGATCGCTTCTTGCAAGGAATACGGCGCAACGATTGTTGAAGGTGGTGACAGTCTCGACAATGCAGTTGCCGCAGCGCGTCAACGAGCACAAGAGACGGGACGTGCGTTTTGTCATCCATTTGATGACCCAGATGTAGTCGCTGGCCAAGCGACACTTGGTCGCGAATTGCTTATGGACATTCCAAACCTCACGCGAATTCTCATTCCACTTGGTGGTGGTGGTTTAACAAGTGGAGTGGCCATCGCAGTCAAAACCGTGCGACCAGATGTAGATGTGATCGGTGTGCAATTCTCGGGCTGCGCTCCCTATGCGAACTCGCCAGTGCCCGAAGGTGCAATCACCACGCTCGCCGATGGCATCGCAGTAAAACGACCCGGTGATTTCACTCGACCGCTGATTGAAAAGTGGGTTGATGACATCGTGGTTGTTGATGAGGATCATGTAGCCGATGCGATGATCCTTCTCATGGACCGTGCGAAGTTGTATGTCGAAGGTGGCGGTGCAGTTGGAGTTTCCGCCCTGATTGCTGAACGAGCTGTACCAGCACGCAAAGGTGTCACCTGTGTGGTCCTATCAGGTGGAAATGTTGACCTTGGCTTGGTGCCGAACCTAATTCGCCGCCACGAAACAAGTGTTGGCCGGCGCTTGATTTTGTTTGTACGAATCAGTGATCGGCCCGGAGGTCTTGCAAAGCTTTTGTCACTCTTTGCAACTACTGGCGCCAACTTGATTGAGGTCGAGCACGTGCGTGAAGGTGTGGCACTACATGTCCGTGAAACCGGAGTGCAGGTCGTGCTTGAAGTGCGTGGACCCGACCATGCCGATGAAGTCATCGACGCAGCGCGCGGTGGCGGATACGAGGTCGACCGAATCGACGCTGACTAGCGAATCAGTACGGTAAGTGAATCACCGAGGCTGAGTACCCACTGCGGGTAAATGCCAACGACAAGTGTGAAGCCGACTGCCAATGCAACGGACAACGCCAGCGAAAATGGCAGGCGGGCAGGCGCTTCAGTTTCTTCGGGAGAGTCCGCCAACCAAACCGCAACCATGATCCGCAAGTAGAGATACGCGGCGATGACCGCAGAGAGCATCGCGATAATTGCAATTGCATACGATTCAACTTCGACTGCGGCTTTGATCACACCGAACTTTGCAACGAATCCCGAAGTAAGTGGTACACCTGCTTGGGACAACAAAAGCACTGTGAGACCAAGTGCCAAAGCTGGGCGACGCCGTGCCGCTCCGGCAAAATCTTTGAGCTCGGTTCCGCCACCGTCTTTGGCTAGTGCAGTGACCACAGCAAAAGTGCCGCAGACAAGCACCGCGTATAGCAACAGATAAACCGCAATTGCCGAAACACCGTTCGCTGCATCATCGCTAGCCACGTGTGCTGCTGCTTCAATGCCGATCAGCATGAAGCCAGCGTGGCTGATGGAAGAGTACGCAAGCATGCGCTTCACATTTGTTTGGCGTACTGCAAGTACTGAACCAACCACCAACGTTGCTACAGCAATAACCCAAACTGCCGGGCGCCAGTCATCAGCGCGATAAATGAGGCCACTGATAAATACTCGGCTGAAGGCGGCAAAGGCTGCGACCTTGCCCACCGATGCCATGAATCCAGTAACGGGAGTTGGTGAACCCTGATACACATCCGGGCTCCACACATGAAACGGAACTGCTGAGACTTTGAAGCCAAGACCGATCAGTAAGAGCCCAATACCTACGAGCAACAAAACATCATTGCCGTCGGCACGAACTGCACCACGCAAGGTTTTGTTGATAATCGAGACATTCGTGCTTGAAGTTGCTCCGTAGATCAGCGCAATTCCGTAGAGGAAGAACGCTGAGGAAAACCCTCCGAGGATGAAGTACTTAAGGCCAGCTTCTTGGCCCTCACTATTGCGTCGCTCTTTGGCAGCAAGCGTGTAGAGCGCAAGGCTCATTGTTTCAAGACCAAGGAACAAAAGGATCAGATCGTTTGATGCAACCATCACACCGGCGCCAACTGCAGCCAGCATGAAGAGTCCGAAGATCTCTGGTCCCTCTTCGTTACTTGCGCGGACTTCGTCTTCGGAAGTCAACGAAGTGAGCAGAAGAGCAATACAAATCGCGATGATCGCAAAGATGGTGAATTTGTCAAACGCAACCGAGCCACCAACAAGAGTTTTTGCACCGTTGTCATCAATGCGATTCCATTGGATAACCGCGAGGACACCGGCTACTAGAGCAGTCAGCGATGTGAATGCTGCATAGCCTCCTCGCTTCCATGGTGGTGTAAGTGAACCAACCAGAAGAATGAGTAGCGCACCAGCTAAGAGTGCCAACAATGGAGAAAGCGCAAACCATTCAATCCCTGGACCAACGAACGGAGTGGCGGCAAGAATCGTGCTCACTCGTGTTCTCCCTCTGACATATGGTCACTGTGCTCAGAATCGTCAGCTGGTGCCTTGTAGTCACTGCGTTCCTCGATATGGGTTATCAAGGACTTGATGCTGGGTTCAATACGATCAATCATCGGCTTTGGATAAAGGCCCGTGAACACAATCGCAGCAATAAATATCAAGAGGATTCCACCTTCACGAGGCTTCAGCTCGGCGAAGTCGGAGTTCACTTCATCTGGTTCTCCGTGGAAGACACGCTGGTATGCCCACAGCAGATAAAGAGCCGCGAGAATCACACCAGTTGCTGCCACAACCGTCCACCAACGAGCGGTTTCAAATGATCCAATGAGAATCAGGAACTCGCCAACAAATCCGTTAAGCCCTGGCACACCGATTGAAGACAGCATCACGATCGTGAATGCCGCAGCAAAAATCGGGGCAACTTTCTGCAGCCCCTTGAGTTCAGAAATGAGTCGCGTGTGACGGCGCTCATAAATCATTCCCACAAGCAAGAACAGCGCGCCTGTGCTCACACCATGATTGATCATCTGCAATACCGAGCCGGTCATCGCCTGGGAAGTAAGCGCGAAAGTTCCAAGCACAATGAAGCCAAGGTGAGCAACAGAGGAATAAGCAACGAGTCGCTTTAGGTCGCGCTGCATCGTGGCGGCTATCGCACCGTAAATGATGCCGATCGTGGCGAGTGTGAAGAACAGAGGCTTGGACCAGTTCGCTGCTTCTGGGAACAGATAGAGACCAAAACGCAAGAAGCCATAGGTACCGAGCTTCAGCATCACACCTGCGAGCACTACTGAACCAGCGGTTGGCGCTTGAGTGTGAGCATCAGGCAACCAGGTGTGCAACGGAAAGAGCGGTACTTTCACTGCAAAAGCGATCGCGAATGCAAAGAACAGCCACCGACCAGTCGATGCAGCAAAGTCTGCGTGTTCAGCGATCTGGACTAAATCAAAGGTGAAGTATCCAACATCATTCTTGGCCAGCAACGCGGTAGCGATGATGCCAACCAGCATGAATGCTGAACCAAACATCGTGTAGATGAAGAACTTGGTTGCCGCAAAGATGCGGTTGTCGTAACCCCAGCCACCGATAAGGAAATACATCGGCACAAGAACAATCTCAAAAAAGACAAAGAACAAGAAGAGATCAAGACTGAGGAATGAGCCCATGACTCCTGCCTGAAGCAAGAGCATCCATGCGAGATAGGGCTTTTCGTCGTGATGTGGATCAATTCCGATGATCACAATCGGGAACAACAGGCCGGTCAACACAACCAGGAAGAGCGAGATGCCATCAATCCCAAGGTGCCACGAAATTCCCCACGCCTCAACCCACTCGTGTTGCGAGGTGAACTGATATCCAGCCTCACCAGTTTTGAATGACGCAAGCAACCAGATGCTCATTCCCGCAGTAACTGCTGAGGTCAGCACCGCGGCGAGCTTGACCAACTCTGGGCGCGACTTCTTAAGACATGCAACCACCAACGCGCCAAAAGCTGGCACAAGGATCAAAGCGGTGAGAATCGGGAATGACACTGTGCTCTCCACTCAGATCACCCCCCGCAGAATGAACCACGCCAGCAAAATGATTGCGCCAATCCCAATAATCGCTGCATATGTGCGCACGAATCCTGACTGCACTTTGCGCAGCACGGAACTGATTCCGCCGACGCCTTTTGCGGTTCCGATCACTGCGCCATCGACAACCGTGGCATCAAACATTGCAACACCTTCAAACGCTTTACGGCCAGGGCCGCCCATGAAACCAGATATCGCACGGTCGTAATACCAACCATCGGCCAGCACCTTGGGCTCAATTGGTTTTGCTTTGCCCTTGGCGTAGACAGCAACTGACATAGCTATACCAATCGCAGCCACAACTATCGCGGCTAACAACAAAAGATATTTGTTGTCATAGGCCCACGTTCCCTTGATGTTGGCCTCGCTGTGATGAACAACTGGCTCAAGCCAATGCTCGAGGAAATGGAGATCCTTGGAGAACGGCAACTGCAACAAACCACCAGTAATCGACAAGAAGGCAAGAACCACCAACGGGAACAGCATGATCTTCGGGCTCTCGTGCGGAACGAAATCGCCATGTGCTCCATGCTCTTCGTGAGCATCCTTCCACTTCGCTTCACCAAAGAACACCATGATCACTTGGCGGGTCATGTAGTACGCAGTGAGCAATGCCGTAACCATGCCGACTACATAGAGAGCGCGGTTGTTGGCAAACACATAGAGAAGGATTTCGTCTTTGGAAAAGAACCCGGCAAATGGCGGCACGCCAGCGATAGCCAACCAGCCAATAATGAAAGTTCCTGCAGTGATAGGCATCAATTTGCGCAGTGCACCCATGCGGCGCATGTCCTGTTCGTGATGCATGCCATGAATGACCGAACCCGAACCAAGGAACAAGAGTGCTTTGAAGAATGCATGCGTAACCATGTGGAAGATGGCAGCGACATAGGCACCCGAGCCAATTGCCAAGAACATGAAGCCAAGCTGCGACACAGTCGAGTAAGCAAGCACCTTTTTGATGTCGGTTTGGGCTACAGCAATGGTTGCTGCGAACAATGCAGTGGCAGCACCAATTGTCGCGATGATCGTTGGCGCCCATTCATAAGAGGCATGGAGCACTGGGCTCATACGAGTCATCAAGAACACACCCGAGGTAACCATTGTGGCGGCATGGATCAATGCAGATACCGGAGTCGGGCCTTCCATCGCATCAGGCAGCCAGATGTAGAGCGGTAACTGCGCACTCTTTCCACACGCTCCGATAAAGAGCATCAATGCAATCGCGGTGGCCGTAACTGTGGTGATGCCACCGTTTTCAGCGGCGTGATTGATACCTGAGTAAGAGAGTGTTCCAACCGCGCTGAACGCAAGGAACATCGCCATCATCACACCCCAGTCACCGACACGGTTGGTGACAAAGGCCTTCTTGCCCGCGGTCGCGGCTGATTCGCGGGTGTGCCAGAACGAAATGAGGAAGTACGAACACGCGCCCACGCCTTCCCAGCCGAGGAAGGTAACGAGCAGGTTCTCACCCATCACAAGCATCAGCATCGAAAACGCGAACAAGTTGAGATACAAAAAGAACTTGGAGAACTTCGGATCACCATGCATGTAACCGATCGCATAGAGATGGATGAGCGTGCCAATCCCCGTGATGAATAGCGCCATCGTGATACTGAGTGGGTCAGCAAGTAACGCAGCGTCAATGTGCAGTGATCCAACAGGGATCCATTTGAACATCACCAGGTACTTCGTACGCTCTTCGGCGTCTTTGCCCAGCATGTCAAGCCACACCAGTGCGGTGACAACAAATGCCGAGCCACACGCTGCAGCGGCTAGGTAACCAGCCTTGGGCTCACCGAGGCGACGCCCAAACAGAAGTATTAATAGGAATCCGGCAAGAGGCAAGGCAGGAATCAGCCAAATGTGGTCAAGCATGATCAGCCCTTCAGCTCCGCTAGATCGTCGACGCTGGCGGACACGCGCTTACGCATGATCGCTACGACGATTCCGAGACCAATAACTACCTCGGCTGCTGCAACCACCAGAACAAAAAAGACCACAGCCTGGCCATTGATGTCGTCCATCTCTTTTGCCAAAGCGACGAAAGAAAGGTTTACCGCATTCAACATGAGCTCAATGCACATAAAAAGCACCAGTGCATTACGCCGCACCATTACCCCAAGTGTGCCAATGGCAAAGAGGAGCGCTGCCAAAACCAAATACCAGGTCGAATTCGGCTTGATCTCGGCAATCAGCGCAGCGATCATACGGACACCTCAGACTTCTCACCACGACGCTTGCGTGCAAGCAACACTGTGCCAACCACCGCAATCACAAGCAATACCGACGTGACCTCAAACGCCACCACGTAGTCCGAAAAAATCAACCGTGCCAATTGCCGTGTATTCGCATCCGAATCTTCGACAGTGGGTAGGTCAATAGATGCTCGACCGCTAGCAATCGTGTCACGCCCTGCGAACATCGCTGCCACAAGCACACCGGCAATCCCGGTGGCCACAATCAATGCCAATGGGCGTTGAACCTTCAGTGGCTCAGTGTGCACATCTTCTGCTTTATCAACACCAAGCAACATGATCACGAACAGGAAAAGCACCACAATCGCACCCGCGTACACAATCACCTGCACTGCGGCGAGGAAGTGTGCTTCCAGCGATACGAACATGACTGCAACTCCGAACAACGTGAGCACCATGCTCAATGCTGCGTGAACAGGATTGCTGCGAGTGACAACCCCGATTGCGCCAGCCAGCACCATGATTGATGCGGCTACAAACACGAAGAGCTCCACTAGTTGTCCTCCGCATCACGAATGTCTTGGCTTGGCTCGGGTTCACGAACTCCGTGACCTAGCTCTCCGCTCCATCCGGCAACACCTTCGAAGTCAGCGTCGCCCGAAGGAGCTGTTGCACGCATCCACCCGCTCGTGTGAAGGTCCTCACCTTCACGCCAGTCTTCCCAAGGAAGCTGCTGCGGCTTACCCGATGCATCCACTAACAATTCAGACTTGGTGTAGATCGCATCACGGCGATTCGTGAATGAGAACTCAAACAACTTGGTCTCAGTGATTGCCTCAGTTGGGCACGCCTCAACACAAAGATCGCAGTGGATGCAACGCAAGTAGTTGATCTCGTAGACAAACCCGTAACGCTCACCAGGTGAAGTTGGATTCTCGGGATCGTTGTCCGCACCACGAACATAAATGCACTTAGCTGGGCACACACCGGCACAAAGCTCACAGCCGATGCACTTCTCCATGCCATCTTCGTAACGATTTAGGACGTGACGACCATGCAGACGCTCGGGCTTTTCAATCTTCTGGTCCTTCTTGTCGCCTTTGCCCCGCTTGAATACTCGGCCACCCGAGTATTCGGTGGTGACACGATTGCGCTTCCCGTGTTGGCGGATTGTTACGAGGAATCCTCCGAGGTAACCCATCAGAACACCGATCCTTCACGTTCACGGTTTGCAGCACTAACTTTCAGCGCCGCCTGAACAATCATCACGCAGATGAGAATCACTGCGATTGAAACTGCGGTAACTACACCGGTATTCCAGCCCCGATCCTGGCCGACATTCTGCGCTGCGAGCAGCATGAACCAGCCAAGCGAGGTTGGAATCAGAAGCTTCCAACCGAGGTTCATGAGTTGGTCATAGCGGAGTCGTGGCAAGGTGCCACGCAGCCACACGTATACATAGAGGAAGACCAAGACTTTTCCAAGCAGCCAAATGGTTCCCTCGAGATCGTTTGGAATTAGAGGAATGTCAAGCGCAGTGTCACCGATGCGAATTGGCTGTGGGCCACCGAAGAACAGCGTGACAATTACTGCCGACATTGTGATCGTGTTCATGAACTCAGCAAGGAAGAACAATGCAAACCGAATCGATGAATACTCCGTGTTGAAACCACCGACCAACTCTTGCTCAGCTTCAACGAGGTCAAATGGAGGCCTGTTGAGTTCCGCTGTGGCCGCCATCAAGAAAATTACGAACGGCACAAATCCAGTGGCAACTACATGCCAGTCGCCGAGTGTCTCTTGAACATTGACAATCCCACTCGTTGACATCGTGCCTGCAACAAGCACAACTGCGCCGAATGAAAGTGCCAATGCTGCTTCATAGGAAATCATCTGTGCAGATGCACGCACACTTCCGAGCAACGGGTACTTCGAACCAGATGACCAACCAGCGAGCATGATGCCATAAACCGCAATCGAGGAAATTGCGAGAGCAAACAAGAAACCGACTGGGGGATCCGCTAGTTGCACTCTGGTTGCATGACCGAACCATGTAACAATGCCTCCCGTATCACCACGGAAATCACCGCCGACTGGGATCACAGCAAACGCTAAGAACGCAGGAACGAAAGACAGGTACGGCGCAAAACGGAAAACGAACTTGTCGGCTTTCACCGGTAGGAGGTCTTCTTTGAAGAACAACTTGATGCCGTCAGCAAGTGTTTGTAGAAGTCCAAACGGGCCAGCCTTGTTCGGGCCGACTCGGTTCTGCATTCCTGCGATGGTCTTGCGCTCGAACCAAACCATCAACATCGTCGCAACCAAACCGACTACGAAGATGACCAGCACCTTAAGAAGCACTATGGCTATGACTGTGGCCGTGAAGTCCTCAGTCAACAACGGGTCGAGCGAAATGATCATCAGAGGGTCTCCACCTTGATGTCGTTCACAGAAGCATTCACATCAATGAGGTCACCGGCATTTATGCCCGGTGCATTGAATGTGAGATGTGCAACACCACGGCCAACAGAATCATCAGCTTCCACAGTGACACTCACACTCGCTTTGGAACTGGTGGCTCGCACAGAGGTACCTGATGCGACTCCGATCCGTGCAAGATCTGCCGAGTTGACGCGAAGAACGTTGCGTTGAGCAAGGCCAACAAGTGAAGGACTATGTGCAGTGCTTGCACCTTTGTCGTACATCCGACGCGAAACCACGAGGCGCAGATCGTATGAGCTATGCGTACCTGCAGTGGCAGATACCGCTGGAAGTGCTGTAGCGGGCTGATCAATCAGAACGCCTTCGCGGGTATTGGCACCGCCATCGGCCATCGGCGCAAACACCGAAGTGGCGATCATTGCTCGCTGGATTGACTCAACAGAATCAAACCCAAGATCAACGTTGAGTCGTGATGCGATGTCAACTGCAACCATCCAGTCAGCACGACTGGTTCCTCTTGCAGTTACCTTCTGGGCAACACTCGTGACACGGCCTTCAAGATTGGTCGTGGTTCCTTCCTTCTCGCCATAAGCACTGGCAGGAAGAACAACACTGGCACGTGCAGTCGATTCTGTGAGGAAGGTATCCAACGAGATCACATTGCGGACGGCAGAAATTGCACGCCGTGCGAGGTCGGTGTCAGGAAAGTCAGCGATTGGATCGGCACCAAGCAAGACGAGTGTGTCGAGTTTTCCAGCTGCAGCAGCGGTGAGTATCTCAGTCGCGTTACTGTTGGACCCCAAACCTGCAGCAATAGCGCCACGCACATTTCCTCGGCGCACGACTGGCAGCACTTTTGCACCTGGAACCTCAGCCAAAACTGCTGACAATGCAGCGACCGTGTGATCCGCTGATTCAGCGAGGCTTGCGCGCCCCACAACCACAACCACATTGCCCTTACCGAGTTGTTCGCGGACAGCGGCCTCACCGAGCGTGTTGCGCACGACTGACGCTTGGAGTCCGGGTTCAGTGGGCACCGACTTCCATGAATACTTGGTGAGACCCGTTGACACTGCGGTGAATTCAAGAATTCGACTGCGACGTTTTTCAGCAGCATCACGCAGACGCAAATAAAGAACCGGGAGCTCTTCTTTCAGGTCAGGTGCGATGACGATGATCGTGGTGGCATTTGCTGCCTCTTCAATTGATGCCGACGGCAAACCAAAGACTTCAGCGGGAAGACCATCTGACAACTGTGGATCGCGCATCTCGATACCGAGTGCATCGGCGAGTCGCGCCCAGGCGAATGCATCTTCATTGGTGCCCCGAGCACCACCAAGAATCGCAGCCTTACCAGTTTTGAGTGCCTCAGCCACTGCTGCCGATGCTTGCGACCAGGCAACAGGAACAAGATTGCTGCCATCATGCATCAGCGGTTGCTCAAGGCGATCTTCACTATTCACGTTCTCAAAGTTGAATCGACCCTTATCGCAGAGCCAGCCCCAGTTGACAGCATCAGAATCTGAACCTTGATATCGAAGCAGTTCGTCACGCGATGACTGAATGACCGTGCGACAACCAACGGAACAAGTTGTGCAGGTGCTCTCACGCTGCTCAAGATCCCAGGGTCGCGCTTTAAAGCGATACGGCTTCGCGGTCAATGCACCAACTGGACAAATCTGCACCGTGTTGCCCGAGAAATACGAAGCAAATGGCTCATCGGGGAAAGTGTTGACCTGCGTGTTGTTGCCGCGTTGAGTAAATGAAATTAAAGGATCGCCGGCAACTTCGTCTGCAAAACGAGTGCATCGGTCACAAAGAATGCAGCGCTCACGATCCAAGAACACGAGGTCACTGATCGGAATCGGCTTTTCATAATGGCGCTTTTCCTCGACAAAACGACTCTCTCCAGGGCCATGAGAAAACGCTTGATCCTGCAACGGGCATTCGCCGCCTTTGTCACAAACAGGACAATCAAGTGGGTGATTGGCGAGCAAGAGTTCCAGCACACCTTCTTGTGCGCGCTTGACACTCGGCGTTTCGGTGCGTGCAACTTGGCCCTCAGCAACCGGGGTCATGCATGACACAACCATCATGGGTCCGCGTGGACCCTCAACTTCCACCAGGCATTGCCTGCACATTCCAACCGGCTCCATGCGCGGGTGGTAACAGAAACGTGGAACGTATGAACCAGCATCTTCACAGGCATCGATCAGTAGCTGGCCGGGCTCGGCTTCGTGAGCGCGACCATCGACCGTGATGCTGAGAGTGGTCTTAACCACTACTGGCGTTTCTTGCACTTCGGTGTCATTTACATCAGACATGCGCGTGTGCTCCATGGCTTGAACCAGCATGCATCGGCACGTACTCAACTCCGGCGATTGCTCGGCCGTGCTCTATGTAGTGCTCAAACTCATTACGGAATCGGTTGACTGCTGAAGCGATAGGAGAAACAGCAGACGGACCAAGCGGACAAATCGTGGTCTGGCGTGGAGGCCATGCAAGACCGGGGCTGATGGATTCGCTTACCTCAAATAGCAAGTCAAGATCTTCGCGGCGGCCATTGCCGGTGAGTATGCGGTGCAAGATGCGTTCAAGCCAAGTGGTTCCCTCACGACACGGTGTGCACTTTCCACAAGATTCACGGGCGAAGAAACGAACAACACGCCAGCAAGCCTTCACCATGTCAGTGGTTTCATCCATCACCACGATTGCGCCCGAACCAAGCATCGAACCGGCCTGGTCAACTGTTGGTTTATCAAGCGGAAGATCAAGATGCTCATCAAAGAACCACATCGCTGATGCACCACCAGGAATGAACGCTTTCACCTTGCGGTTAACACGCACCCCACCGCAGTACTCGGGTGCTTCGAACAACATTCGGAAAGTAGTGATGCCGTTTGGAACTTCAAACACGCCCGGCTTGTTGACATGACCACTTACGGCGAAGATACGCATACCCGAAGAAGTCGCACCACCGAGATCTTTAAAGGTTGTGCCGCCTTGATTCACGATGTACGGAAGATTCGAAAGGGTCTCGACATTGTTCACAATCGTTGGCTGCATGTAGAGGCCCTTAGAAGCTGGAAAGAAAGGCGGCTTCAAGCGTGGCATTCCACGCTCTCCTTCGAGGCTTTCAATCAACGCAGTTTCTTCACCAACGATGTAAGCCCCTGCACCCCATGTGAGTGTGATGTCGACACTGAAGTCAGTGCCACAAATGCGCTTGCCCACCAAGTTGTTCGCATATGCATCGTTCAACGCCTGTGCAAGGCGCTCCTGCGCAAGTGCCATTTCACCGCGGACATAAAGAAATGCCTGAGCAGCACCGAATGCGTAACACGCAATGATGATGCCTTCAATTAATTGATGAGGATCCTTTTCCATCAAGAGACGGTCCTTGTAGGTACCCGGCTCTGATTCATCACCATTAATCACCAAGTAGCGAGGATGCACATCGGCAGGAAGGAAGCCCCACTTCGTGCCAGCTGGGAACCCCGCGCCACCACGGCCCTGCATCTCCGAAGCTTTCACCTCGTCATGAACTTGTGCGGGCGACATCGTGGTCAATGCTTTACGCAACGCGGTATACCCGCCGGTGCGCACGTAACCGTCATAAGTGTGTCCATCTGCTGATTCCCAGCGCGATGTCAGAATCTTTGGCCCGGTGGGCACTTGGCCACCTAATGAGTAATTGGCTGTGGTGTTTTCACTCATCGCAATTACCCCGCATCTACTTTCGCTTGCGCTTCAATACCGGTGTTCGCCCAAGCCTCAGTTGTGTTTTGGCGCACACGCGCGAGTGTGCCGTGCGGTGGAATCTCATCAGCTAGGCGACCCGCACGCAGATCATCAATCAATTGATCAAGATTCTCCGCCGTGACCTTGTACCGATAGCGGTAGTTCACTTGGATCGCAGGAGCCTCCGTGCATGCAGCGATGCACTCGACATCTTCAATCGTGAAGAGGCCATCGTCGGTAGTCGAACCTGCCTTGATACCGAGTTTCTCCTCGGCGTGCTCTAGAAGCTCCCAGCCGCCAACCAATTGGCACGCGATGTTGGTGCACACATTGACGCAGTACTTGCCAATGGGTTCAAACTTGAACATTTCGTAGAAAGTTGCGGTGCCATAAACCTCAGAGGTGGTCACATTTACTAACTCAGCGATGTGCGACATTGCATCACGAGTTACATATCCATCTTGTTCTTGAGCGAGATGCAGCAACGGAATCACTGCCGATTTAGCACGCGGGAAGCGACCAATGATTTCCTTAGCAAGCGTGACATTTGAATCATTGAAACGACTCATCTATCTACCTCACCGAGAACTGGGTCGACTGAAGAGATAACGGCAACAGCATCAGCAACCAAGCCACCGCGCATCATGTGCGGCAAAGTTTGGATATTGATGAACGACGGGCCACGCATACGCATGCGGTATGGCTTTGAGGAACCATCGCTAACGATGTAGCAACCAATTTCGCCGCGCGGGCTTTCGATTGCAACATACGCTTCGCCCTCTGGGACCTTGAATCCTTCAGTGAAAATCTTGAAGTGGTGAATCAACGCTTCCATTGATTCATCAATGCGAGCACGCGGTGGTGGAGTTACCTTCTTATTTTGGATTCGGTAATCACCCTTCGGCATCTTTTCCAGAATTTGATAGACGATGCGCATTGATTCACGAATCTCATTGAATCGAATTGCGTAGCGGTCAAATGCATCGCCGTAAGACCCGACGATGACATCGAATTCAACCTCGTCATATTTCATGTACGGCATTGAGCGTCGCAGGTCCCAAGCAACTCCAGTGGACCTCAAGATTGGACCCGTTGCACCAAGTGCTACTGCTTCGTCGGCGGTAATTACACCGACTCCCTGCAACCGCTCACGCCAGATCGGCTGACCGGTCATCAAGATGTCATATTCCTCGAGGCGAGCGGGCAAAGCCTCAAGGATCTCCAGCACATCATCGCGCCAGCCAGCTGGAAGGTCTGCTGCGACTCCACCAGGACGCACGAAGTTGTGGTTCATGCGGAGTCCAGTGACCTTCTGGAAAAACCGCAACACTTCCTCGCGCTCACGCCAGCCATAAATCATCATTGACACCGCACCAATGTCCATCCCGTTTGTGGCGAGGAACAAGAGGTGGCTGCTCATACGGTTCAGCTCTGAAAGAAGCATGCGAATCCATGTGGCGCGCTCAGGGATGTCGGCGTCGATGCCAAGCAACTTCTCGGTGGTGAGTGAGAACACAAGCTCGTTATTGAATGGCGACGCGTAGTCCATGCGGGTGACATTCGTGCCACCTTGCATATAGGTGAGTTCTTCACCCGTCTTCTCCATGCCTGTGTGCAGGTAACCAATTATGGGTTTGCACCGCAGAACAGTCTCGCCCTTCAACTCAAGCATCAAACGCAAGACACCGTGAGTACTTGGGTGTTGTGGGCCCATGTTGATGATCATTGTTTGATCGTCAGCAACGTCGTTGGAGATGGAAGTGGTGAGTTCAGCGGCTTCCTTTTCGGACAACCGCAACACTGCACCAACTTCACGCAGTAATTGCTTTGCAGTTAACTCGCTGCGTGGACGGAGTTCTTGCCCGCCCTCGTCGGTGCCAGCAGCAGCGATCGGAATATCCGTGGTGCTCATGCTGGCGAGCCTTTGAACTGAACTGGGATCCGGCCAACCGAGTAGTCCTTGCGAAGTGGATGGCCTTCCCAATCCTCCGGCATAAGGATGCGTGTTAGGTCCGGATGACCATCAAAGGTGATCCCGAACATGTCAAACACTTCGCGCTCCAACGCCTCGGCAGTTGGATGAAGGTCAAACAGCGAAGGCATTT
>CAIYHK010000325.1 GCA_903925985.1 uncultured Actinomycetes bacterium | reverse complement strand
GGGTCATAGAAAGCGTTGTCTTCGCCACGGAAAAGCGAGAAGTGCATATGCATTCCCGAGCCCTGGAGTCCTTCCAGAGGCTTGGGCATAAATGTTGCGTGCACCCCATGGGCTGCAGCGATCTCTTTCACGACGAGGCGGAAGGTCATGATCGAGTCAGCCATGGTCAACGCATCGGTGTGGCGCAAATCAATCTCGTGCTGGCTCGGTGAATCCTCGTGGAACGAGTACTCGACCGGAATGCCCATGGTTTCGAGAGTGCGGATGGTTTCTTTGCGCAACGAACTCGCGATGTCACTAGCAGTGAGATCAAAGAATCCACCTTCGTCCAACGGCACAGGCGGTGTGTTTGGCTGCGGCGTTGCAAAGTAGAAGAACTCGATGTCGGGCGCGACGTAGAAAGTAAATCCTTGCTTGTGCAATGCATCAAGTTGGCGTCGCAGCACATTACGTGGGTCACCACTAAAGGGTGTTCCATCAAGATTGAAGATGTCGCAGAAAACGCGGGCCTCGGCGGCATTGCCCTCAATCCACGGCATTACCTCGAAAGTATTCGGATCGGGGATCGCGAGCACATCGCTCTCTTGGATGCGTGAAAAACCATCGATGGAAGATCCATCAAAGGTCATGCCATCTTCAAGAGCGTTCTCGAGTTCCGCCGGACTGATTGCAAAGCTCTTGAGATTGCCGAGAACATCGGTGAACCACAAGCGCACGAGACGCACGCCGCGTTCTTCGACGGTTCGCAACACATATTCCTTTTGCTGTTCAAGCATCGGATTCATGCCTCCAATTTTGTCTTATCGCTGCGTTGAGTCCACAGCCGATTGTCTAGAAGCGAAACGGGGGGCCTTGCGACCCCCCGTTTCTTCGGTTTTTGTTGAGTTTGCGGTCAGCCGCAGACGGTTTCGAGGATGAGACGTGTCACGGTGTACGGGTCAACGTTTGCGTTCGGACGACGATCCTCGGCATAGCCGCGCTTGTTGCGCTCAACCTGCCATGGGATACGCACCGATGCACCACGGTTGGATACTCCGTACGAGTACACGTTCCAAGGAGCGGTCTCGTGCTTACCAGTGAGACGGCTCTGGATGTCGTGACCGTAGTTCTCAACGTGTTCCATCACTCGTGTGCCGAGCTTCTCACATGCTGCGATGACTGCATCATATGACTCACGCATTGCGCGAGTTGAGAAGTTGGTATGAGCGCCCGCACCGTTCCAGTCACCCTTCTTCGGCTTGGCGTCAAGTGAGATCACTACGTCGTAGTCTTCGGCGATGCGATGAAGCATCCAGCGCGCGATCCAGATTTCATCTGACACCGCAAGCGCCGGTAGTGGACCAATTTGGAATTCCCACTGACCAGGCATCACTTCTGCGTTGGTACCAGAGATACGAAGGCCAGCATCCATGCAAGCTTGTGTGTGACGCTCAACAATTTCGCGTCCCATCACACGGCCAGCGCCGACGCCGCAGTAGTAGGGGCCCTGTGGTCCGGGCTCGCCACCAACTGGAAAACCATAAGGAGTTCCGTCGGTGCGCATCATCGTGTACTCCTGCTCGATGCCATAGATCATCTCTTGATCGGCATACTTCGCAGAAACATCTCGCAATGCGGCGCGAGTGTTGGTTGGGTGTGGGCTGCCATCTTGGGCAAGCAACACTTCACACATAACGAGAATGTTGTCGCCACCACGAATTGGGTCTTTGCAGGTGAAAACTGGCTTCAGCGCACAGTCTGAGGCCTCGCCTGTTGCCTGCTCGGTTGATGAACCATCGAAGCCCCATTCATCGATTGCAAGCTCATGCAAAGAACCGATGTACTCGGGGATGACTTTGGTTTTGGAACGCAACATCGGGGTTGGCTTGGTACCATCGATCCAGATGTATTCGGCTTGAATTGCCACGGTGTCTCCTTGTCGTTATTGGAACGTGCATTCAACAATGGCAGGAAGCCGTTTCTCGGCTGTTATCCGTTTGTAAACGCTGTGTGAAGTTCCACGGCTGGTGCAATGCTGAAGGGGTGCGAATTGCCCTGGCCCAGCTGAACCAGACCGTCGGTGACCTCGACGGAAACCTTGTGCGGCTTGAATCTGCCTACGCACGGGCTGCCCGGGCGGGGGTCGATGTGGTGGTGTATCCAGAACTCGCCGTTACCGGCTATCCGCCGGAGGACCTCGTCCTGAAACCGGGTTTTGTGAAGGACAACCAAGCGCTGCTCGAGCGTTTCGCCGCCGCCACGGGTGACACCGCGGCAGTGGTCGGTTTCGTGGATGCAAGTAGTGGCGTTCTGTACAACGCGGCTGCAGTTTGTCATCGTGGTCGCGTTATCCACACATACCGCAAGAATCGTCTCCCGAACTACGGACCCTTTGACGAGAATCGCTACTTCGAATGTGGCGGGATCGAGGATGCGACTGTTGAGATCACCGGTGTTACCTGTGGTGTAACTATTTGCGAAGACATCTGGGATGCGAATGGCCCAGTGCTTAAACAAGCAACTGCTGGTGCCGTAGTCAATTTGAATATCAATGCTTCGCCGTATCACAAGGGAAAGTGGCGAGAGCGAGAGGCGATGCTTGTTGAGCGAGCCAAAGACGCGAAGTGCGCAATTGTCTATGTCAATCAAGTCGGTGGTCAAGACGAACTCGTCTTTGATGGTTCATCTACTGTCATCGATCGTGAAGGAAATGTTGTTACGCGCGGGCTACAACACGCCGAAGATTTTCTCGTAGTCGATTTCGATCCTGATACCGGGAAAATCACAGCGGATTCAGAATCGTCAACACGCGATCGCCTTGATCCAATTGCGGAGGTGTACCACGCACTTGTTCTTGGAACTCGCGACTATGTGCGCAAAAATGGTTTCACTGATGTGGTGATTGGATTATCAGGTGGTATTGACTCGTCTTTGGTGGCAGCAGTTGCAGTTGATGCGCTTGGTGCGGAGCATGTTCATGGCGTTTCAATGCCATCGCGTTACTCAAGTGATGGATCAAAGAATGATGCGTATCAATTGGCGGAGTCTCTAGGCATTGATTGTCAGACGATTTCAATCGAACCCGCTTTTGCCGCACTTAAGGATTCACTTGCTCCCGCATTCACCGGGCGTTCTGAAGACTTGACCGAGGAAAACCTACAGAGCCGTTGCCGAGGGATGATCTTGATGGCGATGTCGAACAAGTTCAACTGGATGGTCCTAACCACGGGCAACAAGAGCGAGATGGCAGTTGGTTACTTCACCATCTACGGTGATTCCGCCGGTGGCTATGCGGTGATCAAAGACGTGTTGAAGGTGCAGGTTTATGCACTGAGTAGATATGTGAACGAACGCGTGGGTCGCGAAATCATTCCTGAATCGGTTTTGACCAAAGCACCTTCAGCTGAGTTGCGACCCGATCAACGCGATGATCAATCACTTCCCGCATACGAAGTGCTTGACCCAATTCTTGAGCTGTATGTCGAGCAGGACATGACCGCCAGCCAGATTGTCGCTCGCGGCCACGATGAAGCACTTGTGCGACGCATTGCCCGATTGGTTGATTTATCTGAGTACAAGCGGCGCCAATGTGCACCTGGAGTTCGCATTACAACCAAGGCTTTCGGCAAAGATCGCCGACTACCAATTACTAACGCTTATCGCGGATGAACCCGAGCGTCAGCAAAGACGCAATTAATGCTGCAGCTGTACCCAAAAGCGTCGGAGCCGTGAAGCCGTGCGCGTCGTAAAGAGCTGCTGCCGGAATCGAAAACGCCGCTCGTCCGAAAGTTCCTGCACCGACGGAGAGCCCAAGCCCGCGTCCAGTCGAGCCAGGAACAAGATGGGCAGCCAAAGGCAGCAGACTCACAATTGCAAATTCAAAACCCATCAAGAAGATTGCCAGCAGCAATATTCCGATCCATTGGTTTGATTCGCTGAAGGCGAGAAGGATTCCAGTTGGGACCATGATGATCGCGCCGATGATCACACTTTGTTCTTTGCCCCAGGCATCCGTGTGTCGCGCTGATGTTGTCGATGCTGCAAGCTCCACAGCCCCAAAACTGAAACCCACAGCAGCCAATGCGGCTGCAGTGAATCCGAATCCATCTTCGAGCCAAGCACCAAAGGTGATGTAAACCGCTTGGCTTGCACCCATCAGTAGAAACGAAGTGGTCACTACTCGCCAAGATCCACGACGGAATTTTCCACCGTGTTCGACTTGTACGTGTTGTGTCGGAGGACCCTCGTTAGGAATGCGTGCGGCAACAACCAGTGTCACGACAAATACCGAGATGCCTCCGAGCATGAAACCCCAACGCCAGTTGGTGGCTGCCACCATGAGGCCCATGGCAGAGACTCCAACCAATAGCCCGAGTGCCCAAGAAGTCTCAACTAGCCCCGAAACGCGTCCTCGTTTTTCGTATGGAACGTGATCGTTAAACCAAGCTGCCATGGTCACATCGAAAGTTATTTTTGCCGCACCCAACAGGAATACCCCGACGGCGAACAGGAATATATTCGGTGCCGTTGCGGCGACGGTTACTCCAACCACGACTCCAAGCGACCCAATAAGCATTGATGCCTTGCGACTTCTTGGATCGATGAAACGACCAATCAGTGGCGCAAGAAGTCCAGAGAGCTCGGCAACAGAAAGAGCCACACCAATGTCGGCAACATCAACATCAAAGCCGCGGGCGATGGTGGCGATAAATGGTGGAGCAAATCGATAGCACGCGTTCGACACCATTCGCAGCAAAGTGAGGACTGTGATGTTTTCGCGCACAGTAGGCGCGTATGAATCATCAAGTCTTTTGCCAAGAACCATTTGGTCAGAGAGTTTCGTCAGCGCCGGTGTGATCAAGCAGGTAGGCGCTCTCGCCGTGACTGATTTCGGAACCTTGCACTGTGAACCAAGAACCTTCAAGGTTTCCAAAACGTTCATCGGAACCACCGAGGTGGCGCTTCAAGGCGCGGATGGTGCCACCATGGCTCACAACAAAGATTTCGCCAGATCCGATTTGTGCAGCGAGGTCTATCAATGCCGCATGGGCGCGTATGGCTACTTCGGTTTCGGTTTCAGCTTCCGGCGGTCGGCGGCCATCTTTTATCCAGCCGGGCCATTGAGCTTCAATTTGGTGTCGTGTGAGACCCTGCCAAGGCCCGACAAAGGTTTCGCGCAGACGATCGTCAACATGAACTGGACCTATGCCGATCAGTTCGCCTATGACTGTGGCGGTTATTGCTGCGCGTTGGAGGTCACTCGATGCGATCAAGTCAAATGACCCCAGGACTTGTCCCGCACGCATCGCTTGGTCAACTCCGAGTTCGGTCAGCGGTGGGTCTTCTTGGCCTTGCCACTTGCCGATTGCGTTCCACTCAGATTGTCCATGGCGCACCATCAGAATCCGAGCAACACCGTTGGCAACCACATTGAGCAGGTTAGTTGGAGTCACCCGACGCGAATCGCAGAGCCAACGGTACGATGTGCCCATGGCCGTTCTGTTGCTATTTGCGTCC
>CAIYHK010000324.1 GCA_903925985.1 uncultured Actinomycetes bacterium | reverse complement strand
ATTCAGTTCCTGCAGGAACCACAGATATTGAGCCAGAGGCATTCAGAAACGCGAGTTTTCTTGATTCATTGAATCTCCCTGCGTCAATTTCAACCCTCACAGGTGCTTCACTCAGCGGGCTCTCCAACCTTGCATCGATCAACGTCAACGCAAGCAATACAACCTTCAGTTCAAACGATGGAGTTCTGTTTAGAGGCAGCACGCTCGTCAGTTACCCATCAAAAAAGGTCAATACCTCATATTCAGTTCCTTCAGGAATTACTGAAATTGGAGAAGCGGCATTCGATAGCGCAACACTCTTGACTTCGTTGTTATTACCGGACTCACTCCGGATTATTGGCTTAAACGGACTTGTTCGGATGAGTGGCTTAACATCCATTGATCTACCAACCGGACTCACCACGCTTGGCGCGTATGCTCTCGCCGTTACTGGTCTCACCAGTGTTGTGATACCACACACAGTCACGAACTGGGGGGGAGATGTTTTTTCATTTACGCAGGTCTTCGAGAGTGTTTATTTTGAAGGGGATGCGCCACCAGTTTCAGCGTTCGACTACATAACCCCGACCGCAAAGATCCATCGGATTGTCGGCACTGCCGGCTGGCCTGCACTAGGAGACCAATACGGTGGTCTCGAACAAGTGGCGTGGACTCCAGCCATCACCACGCCGCGCGCACCATCTGTGGAGGCGCTCGGCGAAAGTGTACGTGTCACCGCCAACCGGGGAAGTGGTGGGCTTCCTACCTCATACTTAGTCACTGCCTCACCAGGTGGGAGAACGTGCACGATTGCTACTGGAGAAAGCTCGTGTGTTGTTACTACTCTCACAGCTGGAACGCCATACACATTTACAACAACTGCGACCAAGGGTTCCACCACTACCACTTCGTCCGTCGCTTCGGCTGCGATCAGCCCACTTTCATCTCAATCGATCTCGTTCACCGGTCCCATCGATAGAGAATTCTCCCCTACACCACTTACTGTGAATCCCACAGCAAATTCAAATCTTTCCGTCACACTTACATCATTAACTCAAGACGTTTGCACAGTGTCAGGCTTCAATGTGTCGATGCTAACTGTGGGCACTTGTACGTTGGCTGCTAGCCAAGCAGGAAACGCAACATATGCAGCAGCGACCGATGTCGTTCATTCATTCACCATCATCGCGGTTCAAGAAACAACGACAACAACACCAGCACCCACGACAACAACACCAGCACCCACGACAACAACAACACCACTGCTAAGAACAATCGGAACTTCTGTCTCCATTGCTCGCAAGCCTTCAAGTGCGGTTGCTACCGCAGTTGCAATTGGGGTGAACAAGACAAAAGTGATGATCGCGTTGAAAGTACCCACAGCAACAAAAGCAGCTAACCAAGTAACGAAGTACATCATTCAA
Organism: uncultured Actinomycetes bacterium; assembly: GCA_903925985.1. Taxonomy (GTDB): domain Bacteria; phylum Actinomycetota; class Acidimicrobiia; order Acidimicrobiales; family Ilumatobacteraceae; genus CAIYHK01. The sequence goes on along the minus strand of CAIYHK010000324.1, from coordinate 161 downwards.
TTGAAGGCACCGACAGGCGTGACCATCATTCGAACGATCGCTGTGAGAGCGGGATCTTCAGTGTCGCCCACACTTACGGGGAAGAAGAAGACTTCTTACTCCATGACAGTGACCTCAGTGACTAGGTCGGGCAAAAGGACCACGTGGAATGGTCCCCGGAT
>CAIYHK010000323.1 GCA_903925985.1 uncultured Actinomycetes bacterium | reverse complement strand
TCGGTGATCACGCGCATGCTTTCGACACGGAAGAAGTCCTGCTCCCACCCAGTCGCGCGGCGCATAAGAAGTTCAAGAGATGCATCCGCAGCTTCAAAGTGATAGCCCTCGTTCTCAAGACGCTTGAGGTCATCAATCACGCCGTTAATCGCTGGGCCATCAAGATCGATTCCTAACTCATCGGCTTTCATTTTGATGGTTGCTTTGCCTGCCATCTCACTGACAACAAATCGGGTGCCGTTGCCGACCGTTTCTGGATCAACGTGCTCGTAGGCATCTTTGGCACGCGCAATCGCCGAAACATGCAGGCCCGCTTTGTGTGCGAATGCTGACGCTCCAACATATGGAGCCTGGGGATTGAGTGGCCGATTGAGTACCTCGGCCACGTGATGGCTCACAGCCGTTATGCGCTCAAGGTGACCTTCGGGAAGACACTCAAATCCCATCTTTAACTGCAAATTCGGTATCACGGTCGTGAGATTCGTGTTTCCTGTGCGCTCGCCTAGACCGTTCAAGGTGCCTTGCACGTGCCGTGCGCCAGCAAGAACCGCAGCCATTGAGTTGGCGACAGCACAACCGGTGTCATCGTGACAGTGAATTCCGATGGTCACATCTGATCCGAGGTGCTTGATTACCGCTTCAACTGTTGCTCCAACCTCGTGTGGCAAAGAGCCGCCGTTCGTGTCGCAAAGAACAAGATGTGAAGCGCCTTTCATGACCGCTGCTTCGAGTACACGGAGAGCGAACTCGGGATTGCGCTTGTAACCGTCAAAGAAGTGCTCAGCGTCAACCAGCACTCGCCTACCGTGACCAGCGAGAAAACCGACCGAATCAGCAACCATCGCAACACCTTCATCGAGCGAGGTTTGCAGTGCCTCAGTCACGTGATAATCCCAGCTCTTGGCCACAATGCAGACCGCCGAAGTATTCGCATCAATGAGATTTTTCAAAGTTGCGTCATCATCAACTTTGCCCTTCGGACGGCGCGTGGAGCCGAATGCCACGAGGGTTGATGCATCAAGGCGTAATTCCTTGACAGCGCGCTCAAAAAATTCCACATCCTTTGGGTTCGCTCCTGGCCATCCACCCTCGATGAAGTGAACTCCGAGATGGTTCAGTTGTTCGGCGATGCGAAGTTTGTCTTCGACTGTGGCGGAAACACCTTCCACCTGCATGCCGTCACGCAATGTGGTGTCGAATACTTCGACGAGTACTTTTGTGTTCTGATTCGTGCTCATTGCTGTTCTTTCTCAATTCGGGGCGGTAAACAAAAAAGCCGCCCTCTTTGTGGGCGGCGGCGTACGTGTATGTGGACGTACGCCTAACAAATAATGATGATCTCGGCGGTGCTTAAGGACTTCATGATGCTTCCAAGTCTTACGCACCGTGACTCCGATTGCAACCCCAGCGCGTCAATCCCCCGCTATGGTGCCAGTCATGGCTCGTCCGTATGTCGTTATTGGCCCTTACGAATACACAAAAACCGATGCCCGGCGCACCTTGCAGGCGCTAGCAGAGATCTATAGCCACCACGCATGGAACAGCACAGATGCTGCCCACAATACGGACCTGCGTGAGCGGCTTGGGTCGCTTGCGCAGATGCTCGACCCCACGATTTCCTATCCAGCTGATTCGTTGGATCAGGTAGCTCACCATCTGGACAAAAACTTTGCGAGCTATGCACCCGATGCGCTCGCTCGATTCTTGGAATCGCTTTGGCCAATTCTGAGGACTGCAGATAACTCGCGGCTCACCGGAACGGGAAGCGTGCACACACTTCAGGCAAATGGTGGCGGTGTTCCGAAGCCCCAGATTGACCTTGCCAACATCACATTCGCGGGCGTAGACGGCGATGTGCAGGCGTCACGCAATCACCATGGTCGCCCCTGGCAAGCACTATGCATCTGGAGCCGTGAAGTTATTGATGCATTTCGCGCTAACGGAGATCCAATTACATATGGCAGTGCGGGCGAAAACATAACCGTGCAAGATCTCAATTGGGCTTCTGCTCTACCGGGAAAGACTATGCGCATTGGTGAAGTGGTTTGCCAGATAACTGCATTCGCAATTCCTTGCTCACAAAACAAGTCATGGTTCACCGATGGTGATTACCGAAAAATGAGTCATGAGCGCGGGGATACTTCGCGTCTCTATGCAATGGTGCACACACCTGGTGTCATTAAACCCGGTGATGAAGTGCAGCTTTTTGGCTGAACTCGTTAGGCGAGTTCACACCAGTGGCTGTACTTGCTTATCTTGCCGCGAACAGCATCAGCGTAGATACCGGCAATCTGCTTCGTGATTGGCCCTGGGCAAGGAATTGCGCGATCGTCAACACTGTTCACAGCACTGATCTCTGCAGCTGTTCCGGAAAGGAACATCTCTTGGGCGATGTACACATCGGAGCGCGCAAGGTTCTCTGCAACCATCGGAATTCCGAGATCAGAGGCAATTGTGGCGATGCTCGACTGCGTGATGCCTTCAAGTGCGCCTGCGGAGGTCGGTGGCGTGATGATCCGATCATGACGAACCACAAAGACGTTCTCACCTGTGCATTCAGCAATGAAGCCGTGTGGGCTTAGCATCAGCGCCTCGTCGTAACCAGCTTTCAGTGCTTCCACTTTGGCCAGCGAGGAGTTCACATAGTTGCCCACGGTCTTGGCGGCCGGCGGCATGATGTTGTGGTCGTGGCGTGTCCATGAAGAGATCTTCAATCGGACACCCTTAGTGATCGCATCGTCACCGAGATACGCACCCCACGGCCAGCAAGCAATTGCGACATCAACTTTGCAAGGCAAGGTGTTCAAACCCATTTCTCCGTAGCCGTAGTAGGCCAGCGGCCGTACGTAGCAGGACGGGAGTCCTGTTGATTTCACGGTGTCTTTGGTTGCCTGAACTAACTCTTCAACGGTAAATGGAATGTCCATACCCATGATGTGGGCACTCGCAAAAAGCCGTTCGATGTGCTCGGTCAAACGAAAGACTGCAGGGCCATCAGCGGTTTCGTAAGCGCGGACACCTTCAAATACGCCGGTGCCGTAGTGCAAAGTGTGGGTTAACACATGCACTTTTGCATCGTCCCAATCGACGAGCTTTCCGTTCATCCAAATTTTCGGAGTGGTCTGAATGGGCATGTTTCCTCTAATCGCGATGCGGTTCGTTCAAATTACTTGAGTGCAGCGACAATCGCGTCGCCAATTCCTGTTGTTGTACCTGAATGCTCTTGGTCGCAGGCTTTACGAATGCGGTCAGCGGCCGCGGATTCGCCAAGAAAATCGAGCATTAATGCTGCTGAGAGCACCGCGGCGATCGGGTTCGCCTTGTTCTGGCCGGCGATGTCGGGCGCTGACCCGTGTACAGGTTCGAACATTGAGGGCCCGGTGCGGGCAGGATTCAGATTCGCTGATGATGCAAGCCCTACGCCACCGCTGACAGCGCCACCAAGATCGGTGAGGATGTCGCCAAACAAGTTGTCGGTCACGATCACGTCATAGCGATGTGGATCCTGAACGAAGTAGATACAAGCCGCGTCAACATGGTTGTAAGCGGTCCCGACTTGTGGATATTCCTTGGCAACGAGATCAAAAGTGCGCTGCCAGAGATCACCGGCAAAGGTCAAGACGTTCGTCTTGTGCACGAGAGTTACATGCTTGCGTTCGCGCTTTGATGCGAGTTCAAATGCGTAGCGAACACAACGCTCTACTCCTACGCGCGTGTTCACACTGCCTTGGGTAGCAACTTCATTAGGTGTGCCCTTGCGCAGCACTCCACCTTCGCCAACATACGGGCCTTCAGTGTTCTCGCGAATGACCACAAAGTCGTGCGGCTTGGCGTGACCTGGCGCCACACCAGCAAAGGGTCGTTGGTTGATGTACAGATCAAGATCAAATCGCATCTTGAGGAGCAAGCCGCGCTCAATTACTCCGGGGGGCACGTCTGGTGTACCAACCGCACCCAGCAAGATCGCGTCGAATTGGCGCAATTCATCAAGAGTTGAATCGCTCAGAATCTCGCCGTCGCGCAAAAACCTTGAACCTCCAAGGTCGAATTCCTTGGTTTCCAAGTTCACGCCAGCGGCCTTAACCACCCTCAGCGCTTCGCGCACCACATCTGGGCCAATTCCATCTCCGCCAAT
>CAIYHK010000322.1 GCA_903925985.1 uncultured Actinomycetes bacterium | reverse complement strand
GGGTTGTATTTAGAAGTAGAACACCTTCTTTTGCCCATTTGTCGAGACAACCGTGAGCGGGAATCGCGTGTCCAAGATCGTCGCGCAGCTCTTTATAAATGTTTTGTAGCGATGGAGGAACACGCACCCCGGGTCGCACTGAAAAGCAAAGCCCGTGTGCTTGACCGGGCTGGTGGTACGGGTCTTGTCCGAGTAGGACCACCTTGGTTGAGGCGAGGGGAGTTTCGTGCAAAGCACGAAAGACCTCATCATGCGGTGGATAAATGTTGTGATGCTTACGCTCGTTTTGGATGAACTCCTGAAGGGGCTGCCAGTAGGGCTTTTCAAATTCAGCCCTCAGAACCGGATTCCAATCCGTAGTGGCACGGGCACCTGTCATGCCCTGAATATAGGCAAACGGGGGCGATTAAGTGTCACTCAATGGGTATTAAATACAGTGCCTTAAATTTCTTTGCCCGTGTCGGGGTCTTACGATTTAGGGCATTCCGCAATCCCCAGGCGTTATACATCCATGAATCTTTCAGTTGCAGTTGACATCGGTGGCACCAAATTCGCTGCTGGTCTCGTGGACAAAAGCGGGCGCATAGTTGATCGGGTTGCAACTCGGGTGCCTAATCGGGCAAATGCCGAAGAGTTGTTTGAGCTCGTGGCTGAGATCGTCTCACAGCAAATTGACCGTGCCACCAATCATCATGGAGGCCAGCCACTTGTCGTCGGGGTGGGTTCCGCCGGGCCAATTACCCGCAACGTCGAGAGCATCTCGCCGCTCAATCTGCTTGGGTGGCGAGACTTTCCATTGCGTCAGCGACTTGTTGATCTGACTGGGTTGCCAGTGTTCGGCGATGGTGATGCAAAGGCACTTGCTCTCGCCGAGGGTTGGCGCGGTGCGGCCAAGGGATACAACAGTTTTATTGCGATGGTCGTTTCCACCGGCGTTGGCGGTGGGATCGTCTTGAATGGCCGCCTGCTTGACGGCGAGACCGGAAATGCTGGTCATATTGGCCATGTGATTGTGGAACCCGATGGTCGTCGCTGCGACTGTGGCGCACGGGGCTGCTTGGAGGCTGAAGCTTCGGGGCCCGCCATTGAAGCAATCACAGGTCGACCGCCCACACAGCCCACCTACGAAATCATGCAACGCACCGGCCGTTTAGTTGGTCGCGCCGTAGCTTCCGTCGTCAATTTGCTGGACCTTCCGCTTGCAGTGGTCGGCGGAGGAGTGGCACTTGGTTTTGGGGCAACCTTCTTTCAAGCTGCCCAAGATGAACTCGATGAACTCTGTGGACTTCAATTCGCCCGCGGGGCACGCATTGTTCCCGCAAAACTCGGTGATGCGGGACCACTAGTCGGTGCTGGGGCGATTGGTTGGCGAGGCATGCGTCGCGCCGGAATGTCAATCGACTAAGTCACATCCTCTGGAGCTAGAAAGAGGTTGCAGATACCCACTGCAATTCATCTGGGCTAGTTGTAACCAATGGTCGCTGCACATCAATCCAATCACCAACTTCTGGCAAGGGATCACCTTCAGGCACAAACACCATTGAGGTGTGCATATGTGGCTTTTCAACCATGATCATGCGGCGGCGTGCAAAATGAAATGGGCTCCTGCCTTCATCAAGCTCTGCAACTCCTTGCGCAGTGCCAACGCCGAGGGAGAGTACGTGACCATCTTCTTTAATCTCACTTCGGTGATAGCCAACCCGAGCACCAGCTTTTACCGCGTGCACAGAAAGCACATCAGTGCTCAATTGCATCTGTGATTTATCGGCATGCCATAGCGCTGTACCTACGCGAATGCTCATGGTCATGCCATCGAACTCGGTCTGAAGATCATTGCAAGATTGCGGTGACAGATGGCTGAGAAACACATTGGAATTTGGTGGGATGCGACGTAAAAAGTCACGTACTTCTTCGAGGTTGTCTTCTTCATCGGAGATCAAAGGTGGGTGAAAAGAGATCCCGATTACTCGGAGCCCACTTGCATTGGCGTGTGCAATCAGATCTGACATCTCTGACTTACGTACCCCGTGACGGCGCATTGATGACCGCACCTTCACCACCACTGGGCAATCCCAGCTTTGCCGCGCAAGGGCATCGACATGCGCCACGGAACCAACAGTCAGCACTGTGTCACGCGAGAGTGTGACAGGAAGGTCATCCAAATGGGGTGTGAGGACCATGGCAGTGCAGTCGTCTGGCACATCGGTTGCTTCGAATACCGTGCCAACCGCGATCAGACCGTCGCCGTGTTCGTTGGCCACACGTGCAGCCATTGGCATCAGCGTGGAGCGACCAAATCCGTAGCCGGTTCCCTTAACAACAGGGACCACAGAGCCAAATTCAGCAGCCACTCTCGCGGTGGTTGATTCCCATGCGGATTGGACCACGCGCAGACGCAAAGTCATGCTTTGACCGTAGTGCCCGAGCTATCAGTCCCTTGTGCCATATGGGGCTAGCCCATGGACTGAAAGTTGAGTTGTTTGGTCGGGTTTAGGTCGCTAGTTTCGAAGGCATCGCAATTCGATTCGACTTTCCAAACCCCGTCAATGAGACCTCAGCACGACTCGTAGCCACGGGCGTAGTTGCAATGG
>CAIYHK010000321.1 GCA_903925985.1 uncultured Actinomycetes bacterium | reverse complement strand
TCGGCACGAGTGCACGAAACCATCTTGGGTGTGCTCATGGACACCTATCTGATGCAGATCAGTTCAAATCCTGACCAACCGACATTTCTCCCCTGCACGGGGTATTTCCAAAAGCTTGGCTCGCCAAACCCGGACACCGTCTACCGCGGAGCCACGATTGACCCACAGGGCACTTACCTAATCAGTGGTAACCGAGGCAGTGCTCGCGACGTAACGCTGATGCCGTTTTCCTTGCTGATGCGTGGTGGTGATCCATTTGACCTGTCGACCATAAGTGAAGGAAGTGGGGGACATTTTGAATTGCTAGTTAGTGCAGAGCGACCACTTGCACACTCAGGACACTGGTGGCAGCTCCAGCCCGACACTGCAAGCATTTGGTTGCGTGAGGTTTCAGCAAATTGGGGTCAAGAGGCGCCAGCCGAAGTTGCGATTGTGCGTCTTGATGCAAAGCCCTACAGAAACATCTCCGTTGATGAGATGAACACCAAACTCACAAAGTTGGCAATACGTGTCGGACGGATTGTCGAATATGGCATGAAGCATGTAGACACTCTGCAAGAGCAAGGGTTTGTTAACAGCTTCCGTGAGACCGACTACAGCAAGTCAGGATCAATGCCGCTGCAGTCGTATCACGAATCAATTTTTGACCTAGCCGCAGATGAATGCTTGTTAGTTGAGGCTCGGCTTCCTGCGGATTGCAACTATTTTTCTTGGTCACTAACTGACCGCATGCTTGTGACACTTGACTGGATGAACGCTCAAACGAGCATTAACTCTGCTCAAGCAACAATTGACTCAGACGGCGTACTCAGGGTTGTGGTCGCTGCTTCTGACCCAGGTGTTCCTAATTGGATGAACACACTGGGACTGCAACAAGGTGTCATTCAATGCCGAACTGCTGGTTCTACAGTTGCGCCGGAAATGACTGCCACCGTGGTGCCGCTTGCAGAAATCACTGCACGGGTACCAGCCAACACACCACGTGTAAGTCCTGATGAACGCTTTGCCGCACTCCAAAACCGCACTCGCGCCTGGCAGTTGCGCAGGATCTGGTAACTCAAACTCTTTATAAGAAAACTTCTGGCGGAGAGGGTGGGATTTGAACCCACGGCCCGGTTTAACCCGAGCAACGCCTTAGCAGGGCGCCCCATTCGGCCACTCTGGCACCTCTCCAAGTGGACTCACAGCGTACCCCACCGAGCCCAAAAACTGCCAAGGGCTTGTTCAATTAATAGAGAATGTCGTGCTCGTCTGCACCAATGAACGGTTGTACACCCCATCCCGCAACGACAGCCACACTGTGTACTCGCCGTCGGGTGCATCATCCATGACTGGAATCACAACTCTGAATTGGCCTTCAAACTCTGTGCCGGAAACCAGCTCTACAGGATTCGAATAAGCGAAGTATGGGACGCCCTGTGGGCTAGCAAATGAGTAGGTATTCCATGCAAGCCACGCTGCACTTCCTTGAATCCCTGACTCGTCTTCACCATTCCATGTAACAGTCACTTCACGTGCGACCGCATCATATGATGCGATCACATTCGAAGTGGTCGGACCAGTGTTGTCAGAACTCCCGCCAACAATTTCAAAATCAAGTGCTTCACCGAATGTGCTTGTGAATGTCAAGTTGCTAAAAACATCCATCGCATGCACAAACAATGAATAGGTGTCGTTCGGTGTGTTTTCTGGTACGGCGCATTCAAATTCAAATGTTTGCGATGTTTCAGTTTGAGCGATCAGTGATGTAGTTGCTCCAAAGCACCACTCGGTCCAGCCACTTGCACCACCGACAAACGCCACTGCACTAGCAATTCCACTTTCATCCGATACCTCAAAGGTGACCCGAAGTACAGTGCCCGCTTCAACAGTGCTTGGAAGTTCGATGTCAAGAATTTCTGGTGCGGTCGAGTCCGTTAGGCATCCACCGCGTACTTGATCGCTTGCATCATCGCTGCAGAAGTCTTGGCCTGATCCTGGCAACAATGTGTCGGCCGATGCTCCACCTACAAGCGAATCCTCACCCGAGTTTCCGCTCAATGTGTCGCGCCCCTCATCACCGAGCACCACGTCATCACCAGCACCGCCAATGATTCTGTCGGCACCTTCGTCGCCATGTATTTCATCTTGGCCAAGACCGCCAAAAATTACATCCGTCGATGCCGAACCACAGATGAGATCATCTCCCGCAAGCCCACGAATTCGTTGGCCCTCACCGGTGGCAACAATTACGTCATCACCACGAGTGCCAAGGACCACCTCTGCATCAGAGACGATCGTGGCTTCAATACCATCGCACTCGACAAAGGTTGGGCCAGCTGCTGATGCACCACTTGTCATAGCCAACGTGGAGGCCATCAAGATAAATCCACCAAAAAGATATTTCTGTCGCGACTTCACGAGAACTCCTGTGTGTACAACGCCAGAGAAAACGCTAACGGGACTCAGGGTATATTTTGAGTCGGGCAGTCGATAAAAGTCTTTACTTTGACTGCGCAATTAATTCCTGTTGGCGGAACGGAAGGGATTCGAACCCCCGGGCCTTTTGGGCCTCCCGCTTTCAAGGCGGGTGCAATTGTCCACTCTGCCACCGTTCCGCCTTCAAAGTTAGTGGCGCGCGCGGCTGCGCGGTCAATCAGATTCGGCTACTTGATCCCTTTGCGGAGCTCAGAAACCCAATCATCGGCCTGTTGCCAACGCGCATCTGCGTGTTCACGCGCAGAATGGGCATGCTCGCCCGCTGCAGGGTACGAACCAAGGAACTTCACATCGCCTTGTTTGGCGTGCAGTTCACGGAGTGCATCAGCCACCAATTCGTCTTCGATGTGACCATCGGCGTACATGATGAAGCAGTAGTCACCAAGCCCACCAGTTTTCGTGGGGCGTGAAGATAGATGCGACAAGTTTATTCTGCGTGCAGCAAATTCCTGCAGAATCGAAATCAAACTTCCAGGTTCATCGGCGCGCTGATAAACAACAATCGCGGTGCGGTCGTGCCCTGTAGCCCGAGGAATACCGTGCTTACCAACAAGAACAAAACGTGTTTGGTTTCCACGATGGTCAGCAATGTCATCAGCGAGCACTTCAAGGTCATACAACTTTGCTGATGCTTTCGGAGCGATTACTGCAATTCCAAGCTCACGTTCTTTACCAAGAAGCTGTGCGCCCTCAGCAGTTGAGTTCGTTGGGCGCACATCTGCATCAGGCAGCTGCGCCCGGAGAAATGCATGGCACTGAGCTGT
>CAIYHK010000320.1 GCA_903925985.1 uncultured Actinomycetes bacterium | reverse complement strand
TTCAACCCAAACAGAATCCGCACCGAATGAATCAACCAAAAGTGACAATGCGCGTTCTGCCTCTGCTGGGCCACGATCACGCAAGCTGCGCGGGATCGCTCCTTCATCGGCACCCGTGAGGATCGCAACATGGCCACTGCACTCGTCGGCGAGCATGCGTAAAGAAAACTTTGGTGCACCTTTACTGCCAGCGAGTTGGGCCACGCTTATCGCGCGCGACAACCGCGCATAACCACTCGGCCCTTGGGCCAGCAGCACGATGCTCCCACCAATCTCTGCAAGCGAGACCTCCACTCCGAACACCGTGCCGATTCCGGTGCCACGAGCAGCTTGCGCAAAACGCACAACACCGTAAAACCCGTCACGATCAGTTAGAGCGAGAGCCTGAAGGCCAAGACGTGCGGCTTCCTCAACCAGAGCCTCAGGATGAGAAGCCCCGGTTAGGAAACTGAAGTTTGATCGGCAGTGGAGTTCGGCGTAAGCCACCGAGCAACACTAGCGAACATACGTTCGCTTTCGCCAGAGGCTAGGTTGCGGGCGATAGATGGCGGCGGCCGCTTATAACGGCACAGCCGTAAAGCAAAAGGGCCACGATCAACAGGTTTCGGTAACCCAAGATCAGCGAAGAGTACTCAAGCGCCCCGCCGAGAATCGCGCCAAACAAGTTCGCAGCGAAAGCTGGAGTCGAATCACCGGTATCACGGAAACGCTGGGAGAAGATCACGTTTGCAATGAAGATCGGTGCAAATGCAATTGCGCCAGCGACCAACAACCGCGGCACAAATGACAGTGGCAAAAGCGAACCTTGGGGAATCAGCCAGCCAATCAATATTGAAACACCTAAAAGTGCGTAGAGAATCTTGAGGTTCAACCGGCGAACACGTTTGGACACAACAACTGCGAGAAGAACTGATCCAAGCACACTGGCAAATACAAGCGCATTGACCAACCATGTGGTGCCGAATAGCAATGCAAACTGCACCACGTTCTTGGTCTCCAACAGCATGAATGCAACACCCATAAAGAACAGATCTAGATACCCGCGCATGCCTCGCAATGGCCCGCCGACGCCACGAATCAACAGCACCGAAACCAGAAGCACCAGGGCCAAAGAAACCAAATAGAACGACGGGATACTCGGCGTCTTCAAGTACGGAAATGGGCGATCGTCAGAGACTGACGACGGCGTGTCCTCCGTGCGTTCCCACTTTTCACCCTTTTTGCACTTTGCATTCTCTGGCTGTGAACCAACCGTAAGAATCGTGATTGCAAGCGCTTCAATCTTGGTTACACATGGCGAATGCCCGAATGCTTCCTCGAGAGTGCCCGCATAACGGTCAACCAACCACGGCTCACGATAAAAGTTGTACATCGCAAACACGCCGCCATCGTCCAGATGTTCCTTATACGTCTCCGCTGCTTCCTTCGTGAAGAGATAGCTCTCGAGACGAATGGACGACGCACCTTGGACCAGGGTTAGCGAGTCAGTGAGAGCAAGAACAATCATGTTCCACTTCTCGTCCGAACGCTCAATGAATGCACGCCCGTCGTCGATGTGAACATCAACTCGTGGATCGTCATACGGTTTGTTCGGATGATATTTCTTGGCGATGTCAAGCATCTTGGGGTCGATC
>CAIYHK010000319.1 GCA_903925985.1 uncultured Actinomycetes bacterium | reverse complement strand
GCTTGCGGCGCGATTCATATTCGGCCAACACATCCTTGGTTGTTTCGGCAATCGCATCACGGCGCTGACGATCGCCTCGCATCTCTTCATCAATCTGTGCGTCAGCATCACGTAATGCCGTTTCTTGCGCAGGTTTTTCACGCAGCAGTTCAGTCAGAGCATTGCGCGCTTTGTCACGCGTGGTTTCTTGCTCACCGAGTTGTTCCATCAAGTCAAGACCAGTGCCATCGGCTTCTTCGCGTTCCTGCCGCAAGGATTCGATCTCGCGTTGCAACGATTCCGCTTCGCGGGGAGCTATCACTGTGCGAAGTTGGGCTTCGAGTCGCTGACGTTTGGCATCACAGTCGTTGCCGTGTTTCTCGGCTTCCGCAAACGCCGACTCAAGTTGGGCGATTCCTGCATCCATTTGCGCAATCAATCGCTCGTGTTCGGCGATTTGACCTTGAAGCAACTGCAGTGCTTTTCTCTCCGGCAATGCACTGCGCTTGTGTTCAAGCTGATTTAGATGCGTGTCAATGGCCTGCAGTTCGAGCAGCACCTTGAGATCCATCACCTGCTGACAGTAGTCGCAATCCCTGGAGGTAAGGGCTTTGAACAGTCGTATACGAGGTAACTGCTCGGATCAACCATTGGCATTCCTGCTGTTGGGTCGGTCTCGTCTTCTGGAACAGTTGTATCTGATGGCTCCAGACTCACCACGGTTTGATTGCCGTAATTAGGCGGCACAGTTGTACTCCCTGGCGACGAACCGCCAGACGTACTCGTGGTCGGTGGTTGGGTTGTTGCCGGCGTCGGCAGCGATGTTTGTCCTGGAACCGTTTCCACTGGGCCCGTGAGGTAACTCGGCAACGAGCCATTCACTACTCGCGCAATGCACTCATTGCCCGGGAGATATAGGCGCATCGAGCCGCGAAGTGGAGGCAGTGGAGCGGTCCAATCCAGCAATGGGAAACCACTCAATGAGCGATCCATGAATGCCTTCCAGATCTTGGCGGGATAAGTACCACCGATCACATTGTCCACACCGTCATTGAGAAATTCAGGGATGTCAACCATCGGCGTATACGCATCAGGGTCACCCACCCACACGGAGGTCGTCAACTGTGGAGTGAATCCAACAAACCAAGCATTGGTGTTCTCATCCTGGGTTCCCGTCTTGCCGGCTGCGGGTCGCCCACCAGCGAGTGGATAGTTGCGTGCGGTTCCGTACTGCAATGTGCCCTTCATAATGTCAACCGCTTCGTGCGCAACTTCAGCTGGGATTACCTGCTCACCCTTCAACTGATGCGTGTAGAACACACCCTCAGGGCTTTCAATACGCTCCACCATGTAGGGCTGCATGTGCATTCCGTTGTTGGCGAGCGTTTGCGCACCTGAAGCCATATCTAACGGGCTCATCTCGTTCGCACCCGTGGCAAGGCTCGCATACGGCTGAATCGTGTACGTATCACGCGATAAATACTCCGACGACGCCATTTTGTAAATGTTGTTTACAACGCGATTCAGTCCAACAATTTGTGACAGACGACCAAACGCACAGTTGATGGAACGCGCGGTCATCACATCAAGTTGATCAATGCCACCGTCAACAGCATCGGTAATTTCAAATGGTTCTGATGGTTTGCCTGGATTGGGCAACACGCAAGGAAGTCGGCCATCAAGAATGTCGTTAGATTGAGCTCCCGCTTCAAGTGCCGCAGCGAGGATGAAGAACTTGATACTTGAGCCAGTCTGCCTGCGTCGCAGTGTCATGTTGACTTCGTTTTGTCCCGCCACAAACCCAGCGCCACCAACCATGGCGCGCACACCACCAGTGGCTGTATCAAGTGATAACAACGCGGCTTCAAATCCTTGTTGATTGGCAGGAAGGTTGCGTGCAGCTTCCTCTGCGGCAAGTTGCATCGCAGCATCAAGAGTGGTGTGGATTCGTAAACCACCTCGGAAGAGTGCGTTGTATCGCTCTTGATACGTTTCACCAAGAATCGTTGAGCGATTCAACAGGTAGTCCTTAACTGCTTCAGTGAAGTAGGTGCGCTCCACGCTGCGCTCTGGCACACTCTTCAATACCTCGGGAATCTCCCACTTCAATCCGAGTCGCTCGGCACGATCCTCGGATAGCAGACCAACATCGACCAGCCGGTCAAGCACGATTCGGAATCGCTCGCGGGAACGCTCTGGGCGGCGAATCGGGTCATAGCTGGTCGGTGCCTGCACGAGACCTGCCAGGAATGCACCTTGCACAATCGTTAACCGCTCAACAGGTACTCCGAAGTAAACCTCGGCAGCTGCCTGGAGTCCATATGCGTTGTTGCCGAAATAAACAGTATTGAGATATCGCTCAAGAATCACACGCTTGGGAACCTGCTTCTCCAGCATCACTGCATAACGCGCCTGCAGAATCTTGTAGCGGCCATCGCGTGCAAGCCCGGCAAGGTATTCGTTTTTCACAACCTGCTGCGTGATCGTGCTCGCACCTTGCCTTGCGCTTCCAGCCTGGAAGTTAGACAGGGTCGCACGCACTAATGCACGAATGTTCACGCCCTTGTGGTTGTAGAACCCCGCATCTTCAACGGCGAGAATTGCGGCGATTACATCAACTGGAACTTGATCAACATCAAGCGGCTGACTGTTCTCGAGTTGGAATGCTCCGATTTGGACACCTTTGGAATCAAATACAAGTGTCCGCTCAGCAAGCCCCGAGAAAGTCGGCAGCACGACTGGCACCTCATCATGGGCATTGAGCACCGCCCATACCCGTGGGGCCATGCCTGCAATGCATGCGGTTATGAACAATGCACCGGCAAGCACCACTACTGAAGCCCTGGCAAACCATTGCCATCGCGTTTCCTGCACCTCTCAACGGTACTTTGGCGACTTCAGTACATGTCGTCACCGTGGCGGAGACAAGTACCCTGTGTGCATGTCTTCCTTTCCCATTAAGCCCTTCCGTTTCGGCGTCCAAGCACATCGGGCGAACTCCCGATCCGAGTGGGTTGAACTTGCCAAACATGCCGAAGGTAACGGCTACGCCGTGCTGACCATGCCAGATCACTTCAATGATCAGTTGGCACCAGTTCCCGCCCTCATGACCATCGCTGATGCAACAACCAATCTTCGGATTGGTGCACTCGTATGGGATAACGACTACAAGCACCCACTTGTGTTGGCCAAAGAACTCGCCACCATGGATCTTCTTTCAGATGGCCGACTCGAGATCGGTCTTGGTGCGGGTTGGATGGTGAGCGATTACGAAGAAGCTGGCATGCCCTATGACTCGCCAAAGGTGCGCATTGATCGCTTTGTCGAAGGCCTCGCGGTTATCAAAGGATTGATGCACGAAGGACCATTCAGTTTCAAAGGCGAGCACTACACGATCACAAACCATGACGGTCTACCCAAGCCAGTGCAGCGACCCAACCCACCTGTGCTCATCGGCGGCGGCGGAAAGCGCGTGCTCACAATCGCTGCGCGTGAAGCCGACATCATTGGGATTAACGGCACGATGACTGCAGGCGTAGTTGGCCCCGAGGCAATCTCAACCATGACTGCCGAAGCAGTTACTGAGAAGTGTGCAATCGTTCATGGTGCGGCAGGGGCGCGCCTTGCGGATATCGAGATGAACATCCGAGCATTCTTTGTCAAAGTCACCGATACACCGGACTTCACTTTTTCCAACCTTGCTGGCATTCTCTCGGTTGAGGAGTCAATGGTTCGTGACTCACCATTCGCACTTATTGGCACCGTCGATGACATCGTGGAG